>CAZNNJ010000645.1:0-3846 GCA_964574305.1 uncultured Rhodospirillales bacterium
AAGAAACGCGAGCCTTCCCGCCCGGTGCTCGAGCACTGGGGCGGAACCGGTGCCAGCATCGACCGTTTGGGGACGGACGTAGCCCTTTGGTACCCGGCAACCGCAAGGTTGATTGCAAATGAAGCCCGTTTTGACTTGACGGGGCGCGGCTGCAGGAAAATCACGACATGTTCCGGGCAGCCCGATATGCATCATCAGGCTACGGGCGGTGAGATTTGTTTTCGAGAGGATATATTAAATGGGGACGGGCCAAACCGTGCGTGAACCGTGGTCGAACCTCGGCGCAACCACAATTCCGCGCGCCCTGCGGAACGCCTGCGCGCAATGGCCGGACAAGGTGTTTCTCGATTTCTCGGGTGAGAAGCACACATTCGCCGAAGCCGATCGCGAGGCCACGCGCATCGCGCATGGCCTAGCCGCCATGGGTGTCTCCAAGGGAGACCGGGTCTGCTCGATCCTGGACAATGTCGCCGACCTGGTTTTCGTCTGGTTCGCGGTCAACAAGCTGGGCGCCGTCAGCGTCCCGATCAACACCAGCCTGAAGGGCGAATATCTGCGCCATCAGATCGCCGATTCCGGGGCGAAGGTTGTCGTGACCGAAGCCGAGTACGCGGAACGCGTGCTGGCCGTCGAAAACGAGCTGCCTGAGCTCGAGACGCTGGTCGTCCGCGCCCCCACGCCCGAGGTCGGGCCGGCCCGCCTTGAGGTCCGCACCCTCGACTCCCTGCGCGCGGACGATGTCAGCTCCGTCGATGTGGCAATCGCGCCGGACGATCTGGCGCTGCTGATCTACACGTCCGGAACGACCGGCCCGTCCAAGGGCTGCATGGTGGGCCACAGCTATGCCTGCAATTTCGGCAGGCAGAATGCCTGGGCCACGCGTCTCGGGCCGAACGACATTCTCTGGACCCCGTTGCCGCTGTTCCACGCCGCCGGCGCGTTCGGCGTGGTGCTGGCCTCGCTGCTGATCGGCGCGACCGCTGCGATCTCCATACGCTTCTCGGTGTCGAACTTCTGGTCCGAGATCGAGCAGAGCCGGGCCACCATGGCGCAGATATTGAGCGTGATGCTCCTGCTCGTACCCAATGCGCCCGAGAGCGAGGCGGAGAAACGCTGCCATGGGCAGCTCAGGGTCGTCTTCGGGACGCCGTTCGGAAGGGCGCTGCAGGACAAATGGCGGGAGCGTTTCGGGGTGAAATACGCCGCGTCGCCGGCCTATGGCCTGACCGAGGCCTGCATGATCACCATCGTTCCCGTGGACACGCCCAACGTCCCGGATGGAACCAGCGGCCGCCGGGCCGACGATTTCGACGTCCGCATCCTGGATGAGGACGGCAACGAATGCCCGCCCGACGTTCCGGGCGAAATCGTCGTGCGGCCGCGCAAGCCCGGCATCATGTTCCAGGGCTACTGGCGCCGTCCCGAGGCGACGATCGCGGCGACGCGCGATCTCTGGTTCCATACCGGGGACATGGGGAAGTTCGACAAAAACGACTATTTCTATTTCGTCGACCGCAAGAAGGACTACCTGCGGCGGGGCGGTGAAAACATCTCAAGCTTCGAAGTCGAGGCGACCTTCCTTGCCCATCCGGAGGTTCGTGAGGTTGCGGTGCATTCCGTCATCTCGGAGCTGTCCGAGGACGAGGTGAAGGTCACGATCGCGCTGAAGCAGGGCTCGGTCCTGCAGGCCGACGTGCTGTGCGAATGGTCGATTGCCCGGCTGCCGCACTTCGCGGTTCCGCGCTACATCGAGTTCAGGGACGAGCTGCCGAAGACGGCGACCGGCCGCGTCCAGAAGCATGTGCTCAGAAGCGAAGGCGTGACGGTCGCGACCTGGGACCGCAGCAAATCAGACATCGTGGTCGTGAAGCGCCGTTCGGCCGGCAACCGCTGATGGCGAACGCCCGAGACGAACTGGCCGCCGGCCAGCACGTTCAAGGCTCCCTGGAGGACGGGCGCAAGCTGCTGGGCGTTCGCTCGCCGGTCAATTTCGGCCCCCTGCCCGTCGATGCAGGACGAATCGCGGCATTCTGCGCGATGATCGAGGACAGCAATCCCAGCTATTGGGACGCGCAATCATCCGCCAGGCAATGGGGCCGCCAGATCGCGCCGCCGGCCATGATCCAGGTCTGGACAATGCCGCTGCCATGGACTCCGGCGGGCGCGGCTGAGCTCGACTTCATGCTGCTGAAGCTGCCGCTGCCCGGCAGCAGCCTGATCAACGTATCGACCGAGATCGTCTATCACCGCCCGGTCTATGTCGGCGAAACGATCAATTTCTGGGACGAGGCGACTGAAATCTCCGAGCAGAAGGAAACCCGCCTCGGCATCGGCCATTTCGTCACGACCGTCGCGCATTTCCAGAATGAAAGCGGCGACCCGGTTGCCACGGTGACGAACATCCAGTTTCGCTTCGAGCCCAAGGCGGTCCCCTGATGCAAGCGCCGCGGCAACTCTACTGGGAAGATATCGAGGCAGGGCAGGAGATTCCGCAGATCCTTCTTTCCGTCACTTATGAGAAGGCCGTCATGGTGCCGATGGCGACCTGGGACGTGTTCCCCGGTCACAGCAATCCGTATTACGCCCAGGCCCAGGGCCAGAAGACGATCTATTTGAACACCACTGTGCTGCAGGGATTCGCCGATCGGGTCCTGACCGATTGGACCGGCCATATGACCTTCATTGCGCGGCGGAAGCTGGTGATGATGAATTCGGTCTATGCCGGGGATCGGCTGATCGGCCAGGGCCGGGTCGAGCGGGTCCACAGGACCGAATCCGGCGCCGGCGCCATCGACGTGGCGATCACGCTGAGCACCGATGCCGGGCCGGCCTGCGAGGTTTCGACGACGGCCATCCTTCCGATGCGGCAAGCGTGAGCCGCCGGCCCTTCATCTCGATCACCTAAGAGGCGGATCATGAGTGACGCACAGCAGGCCATTCGCGACATCTGCGACGGCATCGTGAAGCGTGTCGACCGCGCCTATGTCGCCGCATGCGGCAAGAAAGGCGAGTTTCCCGAGAAATTGTGGCGCCTGTGGGCCGACACCGGCCTGCTGGCCATGGGGCTGCCTGAGGAATATGGCGGCGCCGGAGGAGAAGTATCGGATATCGTCCTGGCGCTCGACCTGCTGCACCAGGCCGGGCTGATGCTGCCGCTGGCTGTCCCCAACTACATGTCGCGTTCACCGATCCTGAAGCACGGGACCGAGGAACAGAAACGCAAATACCTGCCACCGACCGCGACCGGCGAGGCCTTCTTCAGCTTCGGCATCACCGAGCCGGATTCCGGCACCAATACCTTCAAGATCAAGACCACCGCCCGGCGGCGGGACGACGGCGCCTATGTCATCAACGGCCAGAAGGCCTATATGACGGCGTTCAAGGAATCCGCGCACACGCTGCTGGTCGCCCGCACTTCGCCCTATGACCCGAAGGATCGCAAGTCGGGCATATCGCTCTTCATCGTCGACACCAAGTCTCCGGGCATCAGCTCCTCCGTCATGGAGATCGCGATGTACCTGCCCGAGAAGAATTACATGGTCTATTACGACGACGTCGTCGTGCCAGCCGAGAACCGGCTCGGCGCCGAGGGCCAAGGCCTCGAAGCCTTGTTCGACTCGCTCAATCCGGAGCGCCTGTTCGTGGCCGCGATGAATGTCGGCCAGGCGGATCATGTGCTGAACAAGGCCGTCGAATACGCCAAGATCCGCGCCCCGTTCGACACGCCGATCGGCGCCTATCAAGCGATCCAGCACCCCATGGCGCTGGCCAAAACCCATATCGAGGCGGCGCGGACCATGCTCTATCTGGCCGCCGAGCGTTACGATGCCGGCGGCAAGATCGGGC
>CAZNNJ010000646.1:0-3845 GCA_964574305.1 uncultured Rhodospirillales bacterium
GCATCCGCCAGCATCTCGGCCTCAACCGGCCGATCTATGCCCGTACCGCGGCCTACGGCCATTTCGGCCGCAACCCCGACGCCGACGGCGGCTTCTCCTGGGAGAAGACCGACTTGGTCGATTCGCTGAAGTCGGCCCTCGCCTAAGGCGGGGCCATTTCAGCGCCTGCAGGCGCTTCGATGAGAACCAGTCCTCCGATCGGCCGCGTCTATGGGCGGCGTCGCGGACGCACGCTCAAGGGCAAGGCGTCCGAGCTTTACGAAACCAGCCTCGACGCCCTGACCGTCAAGCTGCCCGAGCCGCCGGCCGCGCTCGACCCCGCGCCGCTGTTCCCCGAGCCTCCGGCCAAGGTCTGGCTGGAGATCGGCTTCGGCGGCGGCGAGCATCTGGCCGCCCAGGCCTTGGCCCATCCCGAGATCGGCTTCATCGGCTGCGAGCCCTTCATCAACGGCGTCTCGATGCTGCTGGTGCTCTTGGACGAGCAACGGATTCCGAACGTCCGCATCGTCAACGAAGACGCCCGGCTACTACTGCGCGCCCTGCCCCCGGCCTCGATCGACCGCGCCTTCCTGCTGTTCCCCGACCCATGGCCCAAGCGCCGGCATGAGGGGCGGCGCTTCGTCAATCCGGAGGCGCTCGACCTCCTGGCCCGTATTCTGGCCGACGGCGCCGAATTCCGCGTCGCCACCGACCATGCGGTGCTGCAGGACTGGATGCCGGCGCGACTCGGAGAGCATCCGGATTTCGAACTCGTCATCCGTACCGAGGTGCGGCCGGACGACTGGCCGCCGACCCGCTATGAGGCCAAGGCGCTCAAGGCCGGACGGCGCCCGATCTACCTGACCTATCGCCGCAAAGCGCGCGAACCGGCCTGAAAGCTCTTGCGATTTGCGGCGTTGGGTATATATCTGCGCCATCCATCGAAATATGCGGCATGTGCTGCTGACTGGAATGCTCCAGTCGGATGGGGACGCTTTTTGCTTCATACGGGGCTAAGAAAAGGGTTTTGAGCGAACGGATCGCACAATTGATCGCGCCGGTTGTGGACGAATTGGGCTATGAGCTGGTCCGCGTCCAGATGCAGGGCGGCGCGCGCCACGCGACCTTGCAGATCATGGCGGAGCGGCGGGACCGCGCGGCCATGGTGGTCGAGGATTGCGCCCGGCTGTCGCGCGCCATCTCAGCCCTGCTGGATGAGGCCGATCCGATCGACGGCGAGTATACGCTGGAGGTATCGTCCCCCGGCATCGACCGGCCGCTGATGAAGCGCGCGGACTATGAGCGGTTCCTCGGCCACGAGGCGAAGGTCGAGACGGTCGTGCCCATCGATGGCCGCAAGCGTTTTCAGGGCACGGTCCTGGGCCTTGACGGGGATACGGTGATGCTGGAGAGCGCGGGAACGATGTTCCCGCTGCCGCTGACTGAAATAAAGAGTGCCAAGCTGATTTTAACCGACCGGCTGATCGCGGCGGTCGAGGATGAGAGCGCCGCCGCGGCGGCTTATTCGGGTGAGGCGGAAACGCCTCCAATTCATGCCAGGGGTCTCGAATGATCGAGCTGTTGCAAGTCGCCGACCAGGTCGCGCGCGAAAAGAACATCGACCGCGAAGAGGTGGTCGAGGCGATGGAGCAGGCCATCCAGAAGGCCGGCCGCTCCAAATACGGTCACGAGCACGATATCCGTGCGACGATCGACCGGCGCACCGGTGAGATTTCACTGAAGCGCCTGCGCGAGGTCGCCGAGACGATCGAGAACGAGATCACCCAGATCTCGCTCGAGGATGCGCGGTACGAAAAGCCGGACGCCCAGATCGGCGACTTCCTGGTCGAGGACCTGCCGCCGATCGATTTCGGCCGCATCCCGGCGCAGATGGCCAAGCAGGTCATCGTCCAGCGCGTGCGCGACGCCGAGCGTCAGCGCCAGTTCCGCGAATATAAGGACCGCGTCGGCGAGATCGCCAACGGCATCGTCAAGCGCGTCGAATACGGCAACGTGACGGTCGAGCTGGGCCGCGCCGAGGCGATCCTGCGCCGCGACGAGACCCTGCCGCGCGAGCACTTCAAGAACGGCGACCGCGTCCGCGCCTATATCTACGACGTCCGCGAGGAGCCGCGTGGGCCCCAGATCTTCCTGTCGCGCACCCATCCGCAGTTCATGGCCAAGCTGTTCATGCAGGAGGTGCCGGAAATCTATGACGGCATCATCACCATCAAGTCGGTCGCCCGCGACCCCGGCAGCCGCGCCAAGATCGGCGTGGTCAGCAAGGACAGCTCGATCGATCCGGTCGGCGCCTGCGTCGGCATGCGCGGCAGCCGCGTCCAGGCCGTGGTCGGCGAGCTGCAGGGCGAGAAGATCGACATCATCCCCTGGTCGAACGACCCGGCCACCTTCGTCGTCAACGCGCTGGCCCCGGCCGAGGTGACCAAGGTCGTGCTCGACGATATCAGCCACCGGATCGAGGTGGTGGTGCCCGACGACCAGCTGTCCCAGGCCATCGGCCGCCGCGGCCAGAATGTACGCCTCGCCTCGATGCTGACCGGCTGGGATATCGACATCCTGACCGAGGCCGAGGAATCGGAGCGCCGGATCGAGGAGACCAAGACCCGTTCCGCCCTGTTCATCGAGGCCCTGGACGTCGACGACGTCATTGCCCATCTGTTGGTGGCGGAAGGCTTCACCTCGGTCGAGGAAATCGCCTACACCGAAATCGAGGAGCTGGCGCAGATCGAGGGCTTCGACGAAGACGTCGCGGCCGAGCTGCGTGACCGCGCGCTCACCTATCTGGAGCAGCGCGACGCCGCCCTGCACGAGCAGCGCGTGGCGCTGGGCGTCACCGACGAGGTTGCGGCCGTCGAGGGGCTGACCCCGGCGATGCTGGTCGCGCTGGGCGAGAAGGAGGTCAAGACGCTGGACGACCTCGGCGACCTGGCGACCGACGAGCTGGTCGAGATCGTCGGCGCGGACGCGATGAGCTCGGAGGATGCCGAGCGGATCATCATGGCCGCCCGCGCCCACTGGTTCGCGGACGAGGAGGCCGGCGCGGCGTAGGTCGGCGCCGGGTAGGGCGGTGGATGAGACTGTACCGGAGGCGGACGACGAGACCGGGCCGCTGCGCCGCTGCATAGCGACGGGCGCGCGGCTGGACCCGGAGCGGTTGATCCGCTTCGTCGTCGGGCCTGAGGATCGACTCGTTCCCGATGTCGCGGGTAAACTGCCCGGGCGCGGTATCTGGGTCAGTGCCGACCGGGCGAAGCTGAGCCAGGCGATCGACAAGCGTCTCTTCGCCAGGGCAGCCCGCCGCCCGGTCAAGGTCGACCCCGATCTGCCGGAGCTGGTCGAGCGGCTGGTCGAGCGGCAATGTCTCGACACGATCGGCCTGGCGAAGCGCGCGGGCGCGGCCGTGGCCGGTTTCGACAAGGTGGAGACGATCCTGCGCAGGGGCCCTGTCGGGGTCCTGGTCGAGGCCAGCGACGGCGCCGCCGACGGACGGGAAAAACTGCGCCGGCTGGCGCCCGGAGCATCGGTCGTGTCGCTGTTCCCGGCTGCCGCGCTGGCCGCCGCGATGGGGCGGGATGGGATCGTGGTCCATATCGCGATCGCGCGCGGCAGGCTTGCCGAGCGGCTGATTGCGGCATCGGACCGGCTCGCGGGTTTGCGCGGGTTGGCGTAGACTGTAGCGGAATTTACCGGGCGGCAAGGCAAACGGCTTTGGCCCGGGCTTGAAAGTAGGTATTTGACGGTTATGAGCGATAATAAAGAGCAAGAACCGAAAAAAGTCTTGAGCCTGTCCGGACGGCCCAAGCTCGAGCTGAAGCGCCCCCCCGACGGTACGTCGCAGGTGCGCC
>CAZNNJ010000647.1:0-3843 GCA_964574305.1 uncultured Rhodospirillales bacterium
CCACCCCGTCTGGCCGGGGGCCTCGAGATAGACCTCGTCGGTCCAGGGGAAATTGTCGGTCCGGGCCACGACCGAGGCCGTGGACGGCCGCAGCTCGGAGGCGAAGGCGAGCGGATCGGCCTTGAGCGGCAGCAGGCGGCCGTGCTTGCCGACGATCTCATACTTGTAGACCGTGCCCTCGCCGATATCGGGGGCGAAGATTTCCCAGACGCCGCTATCGATCCGCTTGCGCATCTGGTGGCGCCGCCCGTCCCAGGCATTGAAGCCGCCGACCACCGAGACGCGCCGGGCATTGGGCGCCCAGACGGCGAAATGCACGCCCTGGATGCCGTCGACCGTCATCTGATGGGCACCGAGCCGCTCATAGAGCTGCTTGTGCGTGCCCTCGACCAGCAGATGATCGTCCATCTCCCCCAGGATCGGGCCGAACATGTAAGGGTCGTGCAAGGCCCAGCGGTTGGGGCCGCTGGCGGCCGCCAGGCGATAGATGAAGCGCTCGCTTTTACCCGCGACCAGCCCCTCGAAGAAGCCATCCGGGTGGCGCTGGGTCAGCGCGGCGATCTCGGCCCCGGCCGCATCCTCGACGTGCAAGGTCTTGGCGCCGGGCACGAAGGCCCGGATGACGACGCCGTCCGGCCGGGCATGGGGGCCCAGCATGGCGAAGGGGTCGCTGTGACGCGCGCCGACGATGGCGGCGACATCGTCCTCGCTGGCCTGCCAGTTCTCCCGTGACACGGGCTAGACGCGCGCCGGGACGGGAACGTTCCAGATGTCGTCGCAATATTCGCGGATGGTGCGATCGGACGAGAACCAGCCGACATTGGCGGTATTGAGGATGCTGGCCCGCCACCAGGCGTGCTGGTCGCGCCACAGCGCGCCCACCCGGCGCTGGGTGGCCGAATAGAGGTCGAAGGCCGCGCAGACCATGAAATAGTCGTGATGCGTGATATCCTCCACCAGTTGGCGATACCGGTCCGGCTCATCGGGCGAGAACACGCCCGAGCCTACGGCATCCAGAACACCCTGCAGGTCCGGCGAGGCCTCGATATAGGACTGCGCGTCGATCCCTTCCCGCCGCCGCGCCTCGACCTCGTCGGCCGTCAGGCCGAAGATGAAGATATTCTCCGCCCCGACCCGTTCAAGTATCTCGACATTGGCGCCATCGAGCGTGCCGATGGTGAGAGCGCCGTTCAGCGCCAGCTTCATGTTGCCGGTGCCCGACGCCTCCATGCCGGCGGTGGAAATCTGCTCCGACAGGTCGGCGGCCGGGATGATCCGCTCGGCGCGGCTGACATTGTAATCGGCGATGAACGCGACCTTGAGCAGCCCGTGGAGCGTCGGGTCGCTGTTCACCACCCGGGCCACATCGTGGATCAGCTTGATGATCAGCTTGGCCCGCTGATAGCTGGCCGCCGCCTTGCCGGAGAATATCTTGACCGTCGGCGCCCATTCCCGCGTCGGCTGGGCCCGCATCGCCTGATAGAGCGCCACCGTCTCCAGGATGTTGAGCAGCTGGCGCTTATATTCGTGGATGCGCTTGATATGGACGTCGAACATGGCGTCCGGGTCGACCGAGATGTGCAGGCGCTCGGCGATCAGGTTGGACAGGAAGACCTTGCTGCCGCGGCGCACCTCGGCCAGCCGCTGATGCAGCGACCTATCGTCGGCACTGGCGCCGAAGCTCTTGATCGCCTCGACATTGTCGAGCAGGCGCGGGCCGACGACATCGGTCAGCACTTGGGTCAGGCCCGGATTGGCCTCGAACAGCCAGCGGCGGAAGGTGATGCCATTGGTCTTGTTGACGATGCGGTCGGGATAGATGTGGTGGAAGCCGCGGAACACGGTCTGGCGCATCAGCTCGGTATGCAGCGCCGAGACGCCGTTGACCTTGTGCGAGCCGAGGAAGGCGAGATTGCCCATCCGCACCTTGCGGCCGCCATCCTCCCCGATCAGCGACACCGCCGACAGCAGCCCCTCGTCGACATGGCCCGAGGCGCGCAGCGTGTCGAGGTGGCGGGCATTGATCAGATAGATGATCTGCATATGGCGCGGCAGCATCCGCTCCATCAGATGGACCGGCCAGCTTTCCAGCGCCTCGGGCAGCAGCGTGTGGTTGGTATAGGAGATGGCGCGGACGGTGATGTCCCACGCCTCCTCCCACGGCAGCTCGTGGACGTCGACCAGGAGCCGCATCAGCTCGGCGACGGCGATGGCCGGGTGGGTATCGTTGAGCTGGATCGAGACATGGTCCGGCAGGGTGCGGACATCGCCATATTCGTGATCGTGCCGGTAAATCAGGTCGTGCAGCGAGGCGGAGGAGAAGAAATATTCCTGCCGCAGGCGCAGCTCCTGCCCCGCCGGCGTGGCGTCGGACGGGTAGAGCACCTGGCTGATCGCGTTGGCGCGGGCGCGGTTGGCCAGCGCGCCGACATGGTCGCCCTGGTTGAAGGCGTCGAGCCTCAACGGGTCCGGCGCCCGCGCCGACCACAGGCGCAGCGTGTTCACATGGCGGCCGCGCCAGCCGACCACCGGCGTGTCATAGGCGATCGCCTCCACCATCTCGGCCGGCTTCCACAGTTGCCGCGGCTGGCCGTCGACCTCGCCGATGATCTCGACCGTGCCGCCGAAGCCTATCATATGGCTGACCTCGGGCCGCTCGAACTCCCACGGATTGCCCAGCGACAGCCAGTTCTCAGGGTATTCGCGTTGCCAGCCGTCGCGGATGACCTGGCGGAACATGCCGTGATTGTAGCGGATGCCGTAGCCGTAATTGGCGATCTGCAACGTCGCCATGCTCTCAAGGAAACAGGCGGCAAGCCGTCCCAAGCCGCCATTGCCCAACGCGGCGTCCGGCTCGATCTGGCGCAGCCGGTCGAGATCGACGCCAAGCTCGGCCAGGGCCGAGCGCATGATGTCGGTGAGCCCCAGGTTGGAAAGCGAATCCATCAGCAGCCGGCCGATCAGGAATTCGAGCGAGAGGTAATAGACGCGCTTGCGCTTCTCGGCATAGGTGGCGCGGGTCGACGGCATCCAGCGGTCGACCATGCGGTCTCGCGCGACGAGCGCGGTGGCGATGAACCAGTCGCGCTCCATCGCCGCCTCGGGGTCCTTGCCGACAGCATAGGTCAGCTTCGCGATCAGCGCGCGGCGGACCGCGGCGATATCCTCGTCCTGCGCCGGCAGGGCGATGCGCGCGGCGATCGCGCGGCTGGGTGGTGTGGGCGGCTTACGGTCGTCGGCCATCGATCGTTCCTGCAAGGCTATGTGTGGGCCGCCTCCAGGCTAGCACAGAAACAACTGTCGATGTCCCGATCCGGTTCGCGCGCTTTTCGCGTCAAGCAGCCGCAGGGCCGAGGCCGGTCAGCCGGCCGGCGTTTCCATATAGCGGCGGATTTCGGCCGCCATCTTGTCGCTGTCGGTGTCGCTGGAGAAAACGGTCAGGAACTTGCCGTCCGGGCCCATCAGATAGACGAAGGACGAATGGTTCATGCCGTAGGACTTGGCATCGACGCCGGGCTGGTCGGCCTTGGCGTAATAGACCTTGTATTCCCTGGCGACGGCGGCGATCTGCTGCGGCGTGCCGGTCAGGCCCACTAGCCTTTTGTCGAACAGCGGGACGTAGCCCTTCAGCTGCTGGACCGTGTCGCGGTCGGGGTCGATGGTGATGAAGATCGGCTGCACCTTGGCGCCCGCCGGCCCCATCGCCTCGATCGCCTGGGCCATCACCGCAAGCTCGGTCGGGCAGGCGTCGGGGCAGAATGTGTAGCCGAAATAGATCAGCCTGTAGTCGCCGTCATAGGTCCTGTCGGTCACCGTCGCCCCGGTCTGGTCGGTCAAGGTGAA
>CAZNNJ010000648.1:0-3842 GCA_964574305.1 uncultured Rhodospirillales bacterium
GGCACCTCGGCCATGCCGCCGGCGCTGATCGACGTGCTGAAGGCGACCTTCCCGAAAGGGCTGGTCAGGGTGTTCTACGGCTCGACTGAAGCGGGCATGGTGGCCGCGCTGTGGGACCGGGAGGTCCAGTTGAAGCCCGGCAGCGTCGGCCGGCCGACCTTCGGCACGGAGCTGCGCCTGGGCGCGGGCGACGAAATCCAGGTGCGCAACCACATGCTGGCCGACGGCTATTTCCGCAACCCCAAGGCGACCGAGGCCGGTTTCACCGGCGGCTGGTACAATACCGGGGACCGCGGGGCGCTGGACGCGGATGGTTATCTCTATGTCACCGGGCGCCTGAAGGACATCATCCGCTCGGCCGGCGAGACCGTGTCGCCGACCGATGTCGAGCTGGCGCTGGACGGCTGCCCCGGCATCGCCGAGGTGGCGGTGGTCGGCATCCCCGATGCCACCTGGGGCGAGATTGTCTGCGCGGTTGTGGTGCCTGAGGACGGCGGGGTGCCGCCGCCGACCTTGGAGACGCTGCGCGCCCACTGCGAGGGCAAGCTCACGTCCTACAAGCTGCCGCGCCGCCTCGAATACATCGACAAGATCCCGCGCACCGCCGCCACCAACCAGATCCAGCGGCCGCTGATCGTGGAGTGGATCCAGTCCAAGTAGCTCTTGAGCGATACCGCCGGTCAGGTGTGATCATGCATGCCCGTCTGCTGCTGCTTCAGCAGGTGGGCCACTTCCTTCACCCCGGCCCGGATATCGATCAGCAGCGCCAGCACCCCGCACACCATCACCGCGACCAGCAGTCCGCCCAGCAGCCCGACAACGATGCCAAAGCCGCTGCTATAGCCCTGCTCGGTGGCATAGGAGGAGCCGAAGCCCGCCCCCAGAAGAATGATGGCGAGCGCCAGCAGCGCATTGATGGTCGACAGGATCGACGCCAGCATCGAGTTGATCATTGATATAGCCAGGTATTGATCTGGACCGCGCTGGAAAGCGGCGCTTGCTCATGACTTCGTTTCACTAAATCGGCTGAGATCGGCGGCGTTGGGCCTAGAAAATGGAGGCCGCATGAGAACGACGATAGCAAGCAAGATATTGGGGGCGGCGGTGGCCCTCATCGCCTTGATGGCATTTGCCTCGTCACTGTCCTTCTATATGGCCGATGAGGTTGGGTTCAGGATCGACCGGCTCAGCACCGAGTATATCCCCGCTTATGGACAGCTCGCGCACGCCAATGTCCTCTCGCTGGAGCAGGCCCTGGCGTTGCGCCGGCTGCTGCTCGCAGCCCGTGCGCCATCGCCCGATGCCGGCGAGGTCAAGGCGCAGCACGACACGTTCGACACCAAAGGCGCCGAGGTCCGGAGCGAGCTCAATGCCGCCCGCGTCCATCTGAACTCGGAAATCGACAGCGGCAAGGCGTTCGCCGATCCGGTCGCGCTCGCCCGAATCGACAGCCGGATCGTCGCGGTGATGGCGGACAACCAGCGTTACTACGATGAGGAGGTCGCCCATCTCTTGAAGTCCATGGATGTGAACGATTCCGATATCGTCAGCGAGGGCAAGCGGGTCGAAGCGCTGCGGGACGAAATCAATCATCATCTGGAAGAGATCAGGGGCGACCTCTACGACGTGGTGCGAGACGCCGCCTTGTCCACGCGGAGGCGCCAGGCGCAGGTGATCGTTATCGGGGCAGTACTAACCGCCCTCGCTGCGGCGCTTGGCCTTGGCGCCGCCGCCATTATCAGCGGCGGGCTGGTGCGCCCGTTGCGCCGCCTGCTGGAGGGGACGCGCGCGGTCGAGGCCGGCCGGCTCGAAGTCAGTGTCCCGGTGCGCTCGCAGGATGAAGTCGGCAGGCTGACCGAGGCGTTCAATCGCATGACCGAGCAACTGCGGGTCAAGGAGCGCATCCGCGAAACCTTCGGCAAGTATATCGATCCGCGGGTCGTCGAGGGGCTGATCGACCGGCCGGCGCTGACCCAGGGCGAAGGACAGCGCCGGATGATGACCGTGCTGTTCTGCGACATGAAGGGCTTCACCGCGATGAGCGAGGGCATGACCCCGCAGGGCTTGGTGAAGGTGATGAACCGTTATCTGACCACCATGTCCGAGCCGATCCGCGATCATCGCGGCGTGATCGACAAGTATATCGGCGATGCGATCATGGCCTATTGGGGCCCTCCGTTTACGGACGACGCCGAGCAGGCGGGTCTGGCCTGCCTCGCCGCGCTGGACATGCTGGACCGCCTGGACACGCTGTACGGCGAGATCATGGAACTGCTCGGAATGCGCACCGGCCTGCCGCGTATCGACATGCGGATCGGGATCGCGACCGGCGACGCCCTGGTCGGCAATATCGGGTCCGACTTCATGATGAGCTATACGGTGATGGGCGACACCGTGAATTTCGCCTCGCGGCTAGAGAGCGCCAACAAGGCGTATCACAACCGGATCCTCGTCTCGGCCGCGACGGCCGCGGTGGCCGCCGCCTATGTAGAGACGCGGGAACTCGACCGGCTGGTGGTCATCGGCACGCACGAGCCGCAACAGGTCTTCGAGGTCATGGGCCGCAAAAGCCTGCTGACCCCGGCGCAGGAGGCGCTGCGGTCGCGGTTTGGCGAAGGTCTTGCGGCCTATCGCGCGCAGGATTGGAGCGGAGCCAAAACCGCATTTGCCAACTGCCTGGAAATCATGCCCGGCGATGGTCCTTCAACCGTGTTCCTGGATCGCATCGACCATCTTGTGGCCAGCCCGCCCGGCGAAGACTGGGACGGCGTCTGGGTGATGGACCGGAAGTGAGGGTTTAGGCAGCTCGCGCCGGCGATCCTTTCGTCTTCAGCTCCGCCGCTTCTTCGTCCGTGAACACCCGGCTGCGGGTCAAAAATCGCACGCCTTCCGGTGCCTCGGCTGAGAACCCCGCACCGCGGCCGGGAACGACGTCGACGGTCAGTTGGGTGTGCTCCCAAAGTTCGAACTGGGCCGCGCCGATATAGAAATCGCAGCCGGCGATGCGGCCCAGTTTCACGTCCTGGGGACCTACCCGGAAGTCGCCGACCGGGTAGCACATCGGGGACGAGCCGTCGCAGCAGCCGCCAGACTGGTGGAACAGGAGATCGCCGTGGCGAGCTTTGAGCCGCGCCACGATCGCCTCCGCCGCCGGGGTTATCAAAACCCGGTCGACCATCAGAAGAAGCCGAGCGCCTTGTTCGAGTAGCTGACCAGCACGTTCTTGGTCTGCTGGTAGTGGTCCAGCATCATCTTGTGGGTTTCGCGGCCGATGCCGGACTGCTTATAGCCCCCAAAGGCGGCGTGGGCCGGGTAGGCGTGGTAGCAGTTGGTCCATACCCGGCCGGCCTGGATGGCGCGGCCGAAGCGGTAGGCGCGGGTGCCGTTTCGGGTCCACACGCCGGCGCCCAGCCCATAGAGCGTGTCGTTGGCGATGGCGAGCGCCTCGTCATCGTCCTTGAAGCGGGTGACGGAGACGACCGGGCCGAAAATCTCCTCCTGGAACACGCGCATGCGGTTGTGGCCCTCGAAGATCGTCGGCTCGACGTAGTATCCGCCCGACAGCTCCCCGCCCAGGTCGGCGCGACGGCCGCCGGTCAGCACCTTGGCGCCTTCCTGTTTGCCGATGTCGAGATAGGACAGGATCTTCTCAAGCTGGTCGTTGGAGGCCTGGGCGCCGATCATGGTCGAGGCCTCCAGAGGATGGCCCTGCTTGATCCTCTGTGTGCGGGCGACGGCGCGCTCCATGAAGCGGTCGTAGATCGAATCCTGCACCAGCACGCGGCTGGGGCAGGTGCAGACCTCGCCCTGGTTCAGCGCGAACATGGCGAAGCCTTCCAGCG
>CAZNNJ010000649.1:0-3836 GCA_964574305.1 uncultured Rhodospirillales bacterium
GAGCTTAGCGCCGGCTGACCTGCACGCCCGCCTGGGCCGCCTGCGGCTTGGTGATGTCCTGCCCCTTGGGCGAGACGGCCGCGGCGATCGGCTTCACATTGGGATCGCGCGGCTTGACCGCGAGGATGACGATATCGTCGTCATCGCTCCCAGCGGCCAGGGTCATCTGAAACGGCAGCGCCGCCACGGAAACGGCGCAGACAAACAATGCCCATTTCATATACCCACCTCATGCTTCGGCCATCCTCACGGGACAGCCGATGCAATCGGTGGGCCAGAAACGTCCGCTCAGCTGGTCGGCGCGTGGCCGACGGTGAAGCGGGAGAGCTGCTGCTTCGGCGTGTCCCAGGTCGGGGCGAGCTGGGCCGCCTTGCGATAGTCGAGATAGGCGCCCTTCATGTCGCCGCCATCCTCGCGCGCCATGGCGCGGTCGAAATAGACGATCTCAGGGTGCGACGGGTTCAGCGCCAGCGCGTCAGTGAAGGCCTGGCCGGCCTCCTTGCTGTGCTTCTGGGCGCTGAGCGCGATGCCGAGATTGATATGGGCCTGCGGCAGGTTGGACTGCACGCGGATCGCGGCCTCGCTGTCGGCCCGCGCGGCGGCGTAGTTCTCGAAAGCCAGCTGAATCACGCTGCGGTTGATATAGGCGGCGGCCAGCTCGTCACGCATGTCCTTGGCGCGGCCGACGGCCTGGTCGCAGGTCTTCACTGCCCATTTGGCGACGACCTCGCCGGCGCCGGCGCGGGCGGCGTAATCCGAGCATTGCTGCATCGGGTCGGTGCTCATCGGCAGGACGCTGTCAAAAGCCGAGGCCTTCATGACCGGCAGGACAGCAATGGCGCCGGCGGCGGCCAGCGCCAGGAACTTCACATTCATCTTAGCTTCCCCAGTGATCTTGGTTCGATAGTTTGAAGCTAGGCGACGGATGCACGAAAAGCAAGCGACTTGCACAAGAGTTAATCAGTGCGTGATCAGAATTTAGGCATATCGTTCACAATCTGAAACGCCGATCGTCGTTTTCCGGGCAGGCGACGGTTAAATCCGAGGCTCCTTGAGCTCGATCTCGATGAAGACGAACTCCCCATCGTTGTCGTTGATCACATCATGCTCGACACCGGTTTCACGGGCGTAGCTGACCCCGGCCGTGAGCTCAGCATGGCGGCTGAACCCGCCCGGTTCCCCAAGCAACAGCCGCCCGGTGGTCATCGGCACGACGACATAATCGTGCGCGTGGCGATGCCATCCGGTCGCCGCGCCCGGCGCGAAGCGCCATTCGGTGACGCGCAGGCGGGGATTGTCGATCTGGACGGTCGCAACCGCGGCGGGCCGCGTCATTGTTCACATCGGCACGGGATAGAGAATGAAGTCCTTGTGCACATCGAGTTGCACCCCGCTCATCTTGTGCAGCGAGGCTTGCAGCTCCAGCAAGCATGCATAGGGCAGCTCCAGCGGGTGCTCGTTCGGATGGCTGGGCGTGTGCATCGGATAGTCCCGCCGCGGGGTCGCGGTCATTTCGATATGGTTGCCCATGACCCATGAGACGGGGTGAGTCCTGGTGAAGGCCACCACCCGGTCGATCGTGTCGCGATAGGTTACGAAATTATCGCCGGTCACATAGAGGCGGCCGGGATAGAGCTCGTCGCCCATCTGCAGGAACCTGGTCTCGGGGTCGTAGACCGTGATCTCAGCCGGCTCATGCCCCGGCGAGGGAATGATCGACAGAACCCGGCCGCCGAGATTGAACGGCACGATCTCGGTCGGCCAGCTTTTGATGCCGAAGAAGGCGGCCACGTCCTCCGGCTTGTGGCCGACGACCTTCACGTTGGGGTCGCCCGCGAACTCCCCGTCGCCGGCGATGTGGTCGCCATGGGCATGGGTGTGGGCGATGACCAGCGGGATCGATGTCTTGCCCTTCGCAACCAGCCATTTGGCGATCACCCCGTCGACCGTCGGCCTGATCTTGAGCCCCCCTGCCCCGGTGTCGAGCAGCAGCGCCTTGTCGCTGCCGAAGAACAGATAGACGAACGGTCCCTCGAAATTGGTCTTGATCGACTGGCGGATGACGAAGGTGTTCGCGTCCACCTGCTGCACCTGCATCTCGGGCTCCGGCCCGTGGGTGGCGTCGATCCATTTCTCGGCGAAGGGCGATTTCTTCGCCGGCTCCGCCTGGGCGAGCGCGCCGGCCAGGATGACGGCCGATGCCAGCGCGACGGTCTTTATGCCTCCGCCACGCATCAGAACTTCACCTCGGCCGACAAGCCGAAGATCTGCGGCACCGGGGTATAGCCCTCGGCCACGAAATTGTCGGCCGGCTTCTGGATCACTTTCTTCTCGTCGAACAGGTTCTTGGTGAAGATCGAGAATTCCCAATTGTCGTAGGTCACGCCGACGCTGGCGCCGAACAGATTGTAGGTCGGACGCTGATAGTCCTGGTTGTCGCGGACGAACGTGCCGTGGCTGCTGCCGATGAACTGCCAGTTGGCGCGGGCGAAAAAGCCGTAGAGGTCCGTCAGCTGCTTTTCGTAATCGGCCATCAGCGTGATCGACCATTTCGGCGAGCCGGGCACGATATCGCCGTTGCGGATGCCGAGATTGGGCTCCGCCTGGGTAAAGGTGGCATCGTCGTACGAACCGGTGAAGCCGAGGGTCAGATCGGGCGTCACGCGATCGAGGATTTCCGTCTCGAAGCCCACGCTGCGCGCATGGCCGACATTGGCGAAATAGTCGAAGCCGCAGGTCTTCAGCGGCACGTCGAGCTGGATCTTGTCCCATTCGATGTCGAAGGCCGAGACATTGACCGAGAGCTGGTTATCGAGGAACCGGCTTTTGGCGCCGACTTCATAGTTCCACAACTTGTCCGGCTGGTAGTTGTCCGGCGCCTGGTCCAGGCCGAAGGCATGCAGGTCGACCGCGCATTGCACCGCCGGCACCGGCGCGTTGACGCCGCCTAGGCGATAACCCTTCGATATGTTGACGTAGGTCGTCAGGCTCTCATTGACGTCATAGGTAGCCGCGAATTTCGGCGTCAGCGCGTAGGCCTTGGTGTTGCCGCTGGAGAACGGCGTCGAGGCGAAGAAGCCGCCCGATATGTTGGTCGCGGAATCGCGGCCGTAGAGATAGCGCAGGCCCGCCGTCAGCTTGAACTCAGGCAGGACGTAATAGGACGCCTCGCCGTAGGCCGCGTATTGGCGGTCGTCGAGCCGGTTGACGAAGTCATAGAACAGGTCGTTCGGGGTCGCGGCGCCCAGGACACTTTCCGGCGTGCCCGCATAGTATTTCGCGAAGGTTTGGTTGAAACCGGTGACGTACTGGGCGGATGTTCCCAGATATTTGGCGTCCGAATAATAGAGCCCGGCGATCCAGGCGATCGGCAGCCCGTCGCCGTTGGGATCGTAGGGCTTGGAGACCAGGCGGATTTCCTCGGTCACCTGCCGCGAGTTGAGCGAATTGTAGACCGGGCCCGGCAGGGCGCCGAGCGCATCGCCGTGGAATTTACCGTCCTTGCCGGGCTGTTGGAGAATATCGTCGAGGAAGAAGCCGACGAACTCGCTGTTGAAGAATGTACCGTCGGTCGTGCGCGGGAAATGGCGATAGGCGTAGGACGAAACCGAGGTCAGGTCGGCCCAGCCGAAATCGTAATTGATCTTGATCGTCGGGATCGCCTGCGTGTCGGTGCCGCCTTCGGGCACCAGCTTGGTCGTGACGTAGTTCGAGTTGTCCAGGTCGACCAGGCCGGTATCGGCGATATGGGTCCGCTGGAAGAAGACCGACGGAGTGATCGTCAGGTCCGGCGTCACGTCCCAGCGCATCGTCGCCTTTATGACATCCTTCCGGTC
>CAZNNJ010000650.1:0-3835 GCA_964574305.1 uncultured Rhodospirillales bacterium
CCATGTGAGTGGTGCCCTACCGACGGGTTGAACGGGCGGCGGCCGGCGTGGAAGCGGCGGGGGCACACCCTTCCGTGGATGCGCTCGCGCAGCGCGCGCAGGTGCGGCACCAGTTGCTGCCCGTCGGGCCACTGGTCCCCGAACTCCTCGATCGCCCTGACGCTTCGATCGACCGCCACCCAGGCCATGATCTTCGAATGCGTGAAGTGGCGCCGTCCGCCGCGCACCTCCCAGATGCCGTCGTCCGGCTGCTCCCAGATCTTCTCCAGGTGGTTGACCAAGGCGGTTTCCAGCGCCCAATCGGCCTCATCGGGCTGGAGGCCGGTCCTGCGCGCGACATACAGGGCACCGATGACTTCGCCGTAAACATCGAGCTGAACCTGGCCGGAGGCGGCGTTGCCGATCCGCACCGGCGCCGACTTCTCGTAACCCGGCAGCCATGGAATTTCGTATTCGGTGAGCCGCCGCTCGCCGGCGACGCCGTACATGATCTGGATATCGTCCGGGCTGCCGGCCACCGCACGGATCAGCCAGTCGCGCCAGCTCTGTGCCTCGCCAAGGCAGCCGCCGCCCATCAGCGCGAACAGGGTCAGCGTGGCTGCGCGCAGCCAGCAGAAGCGGTAGTCCCAGTTGCGCGGGCCGCCGATCCATTCCGGAAGCGAGGTCGTGCCGGCGGCGACGATGCCGCCGGTCTCCACGTCCTGCAGCGCCTTCAAGATCACCAGCGAGCGGATCATGATGGGGGACCATTCGCCCAGCGGCTGCATCGCCTTGACCCAATCGGTCCAGAAAACCTCGGTCTGCTCGAGCAGCGCCGCCGGATCGGCCGGCTCCGGCATCGGCGTGTAGGAGGGCGACCAGTTGAGGGCGAAGGTGACCTCCTCACCGTCCGAGACCTCGAACTCGCCGACCGTCTTCATATCCTCGCCACGCAGCGGGACCCTGGTGTCGAGCAGCATGCGGTCAGGCCCTGCCGTCAGCTGGAGGCGGCTGTCACCCTCCTTCTTCACCCAGGGAACGACCGAACCATATTCGTAGCGCACGACGAGCTCGGTCCGCATCCGCACCGTCCCGCGCAGGCCACGCACGATGCGCACGACATCCGACACACCGTCCCGCCGGTTCATGAAATCGATGACGACGACGGCGCCATCCCCAGTCTCGAAGGTCGTCTCCAGGATCAGCGTATCGCCGCGATATTGGCGACTGGACTTGGCCTTCTTTTCCGGCACGATCAGCCAGCGCCCATGCTCCGGCCCGCCCAGCAGGGCGGCGAAGCAGGCGGCGCTGTCGAAACGCGGCATGCACATCCAGTCGATCGCCCCATCGCACCCGACCAGCGCCATCGACCGGCAATTGCCGATAACGGCATAATCCTCGATCCGGTTCGGCATTGAAGCACCGTGATTTGATCGTGTACCGGCAATGCCGGCGAACGGTTAACCCGCGAAAGCGCATTTTGTGGCGCTAAGAAGTTTTATCCGCAGATGAACGCAGATTATAATCGCTAC
The DNA here is from genome assembly GCA_964574305.1 of uncultured Rhodospirillales bacterium. Taxonomy (GTDB): domain Bacteria; phylum Pseudomonadota; class Alphaproteobacteria; order BOG-932; family Roseiterribacteraceae; genus BOG-932. The sequence continues at coordinate 1,512 of CAZNNJ010000650.1, forward strand.
GCGGTTTTCCGCCGCCGAAGGCAGTGACATTCAGATTTATCTGCGTTCATCTGCGTAAATCTGTGGATAAGAATCTTCCTACGCCTTGACCGGCTCCTTCGCCGCGGCGCCATACCGGCGATAGACGAACTCTTCCCGGTCGGCGGCGGATTCACCGACCGCCATATCGACCAGCAGGGTATGCTCCGCCGACAGGCCGCAGGCCGGGTCGGTCCGGGCGGCGTCGCCGGTGATGGCGAAGGCCTGGCAGCGGCAGCCGCCCCAGTCGATCTCCTTGCGGTCGCAGGAGCGGCAGGGCTCGGGCATCCAGTCGGTGCCGCGGAAGCGGTTGAAGGCGCTGGAGTTCGCCCAGATATCGGCCAGGCTCCGCTGGCGGACATTGTCGAATTCCATGGCGGTGATCGTCTCGGCCGCGTGGCAGGGCAGCACCTTGCCGGAGGGCGAGATATTGAGGAACCGCCTGCCCCACCCGCCCATGCAGGATTTCGGGCGCTGGGCGTAATAGTCCGGCACGACGTAGTCGATGACCAGCACGCCCTTGAGCCGCGCCCGCGCCGCCTCGACGATCTCGGTCATCCGGTCGAGCTGCGCCCGCGTCGGCATCAAAGCGGCGCGGTTCTTCAGCGCCCAGCCGTAATACTGGACATTGGCGATCTCGGCCCGGTGCGCGCCGATCTCGACCGCCAGGTCCAGCATCGCCTCCAGCCGGTCGACATTCTGGCGGTGGACGACGAAGTTCGCGGTCAGCGGCAGGCCGGCGGCACGGACCATGGCGGCCACGGCGATCTTCTTCTCATGCCCGCCGCGATAGCCGCCGATGCGGTCGCCGCCCGGTATCTCGGCGTCCTGGAAGCTGAGCTGCACGTGCTCCAGCCCGGCCGCGACCAGCCGGGCGATCCGGCCTTCGTCGAGCAGCACGCCGGAGGTGATGAGGTTGGTATAGAGCCCGGCCTCGGTGGCGCCTGCCACCAGTTCCACCAGGTCGGTGCGTACCGTCGGCTCGCCGCCGGAGAAGTGGACCTGCATGCAGCCGAGATCGGCGGCTTCCCTGAGCGCCCGCAGCCACTCGTCCGTCCGCATCTCGCCCGCCACCTTCTCCAGATTCAGCGGGTTGGAGCAGTACGGGCATTGCAGCGGGCAGCGATGGGTCAGCTCCGCCAGCAAGGCCATCGGCGGCTCTATAACGCTCACAACGCCAGCACCCCTTTGTCGGCCAGGTCCTGGATCAGCTTGCGGACGTCCGTGTCGATGATTTCAGCCGGCGCATCGGGAAAGGCCGTACACAGGTCGGCGATCACTCCGCCGATCGTCGCGATGCCGTCGAGGCGGGAGACGACCTGATGGGCGATGGGGTCGAGATGGAAGCTGCGCTCCGGCGCCTGGATGGTCCAGGTGTCACGCGCCTTGTCGAAGCGCAGCTTCATATGCGGCGCCAGCCGGGCGACCGAGTCGGCCTCGACAACGGCCCTTTTATGCGTTTCCTCGGCGCTCATTTCATGTCCTCGGGCACGAAGGCGCCGGGCGGGATCAGGCCAGGCGAGACATAGGCGTGGTGGAGCGCGTCGAGCTGGGCCCACAGCACATCCGTTTTGAAGAGCAGCGCCGCCAGGCACGCCTCCTGCTGGTCGCGCCGCTTGGCGTTGCGCAGCACATAGTCGAGTCCGAAGGCGACATCGGCCGGGGCCTGGACCAGGCGGGTGCGGAAATAGGCCAGGGTCCTGTCGTTGGCGAAGGGATAATGCTCGAGCAGCGCGGCGATCCGGGTCTTGTGCAGGTCGGGCGCGAACAGCTCGGTCAGCGACGAAGCGACAGCCTCGAGCAACGGCTTGTCGCGGACGAAATGGACATAGGCGTCGCAGGCGAAACGGGTGCCGGCGAGCACGCCCTCGCAGCTTGCGACATAGTCACGGTCCAGCCCGACACCTTCCGCCAGAATCAGCCAGCGCTCGATACCGCCGCCGCCGTCCTTGCCGCCGTCATGATCGACGATACGGCTGATCCATTCCCGCCTGAGGTCGATATCGTCGGCCCGCCCCATCAGGCTGGCATCCTTCAGCGGGATCGTCTTCTGGTAATAGAAGCGGTTCAGCACCCAGGCCTGCATCTGGCCCTTGGTCAGCGCACCCTCGTGCAGCTTCTGATGGAACGGATGCTTGTCGTGATAGCGCTCGACACCGATCTGGCGCAGGCGGGCCTCGAACTCGGCTGCGGACCAGGGGGCGGTCCAGGGCTCGTTCATACCGTTATCTCCATGCCGTCATAGGCCACATCCCATCCGGCCGCCCGGGCCTCGGCCAATTCCGGCGACGTATCGATCAGCAGCG
>CAZNNJ010000651.1:0-3832 GCA_964574305.1 uncultured Rhodospirillales bacterium
GTTGGTCGGCACGATTCGGTCGGTCGGTACCGTACTGGTTCCGACTGCGATCTCGTTTGCTTCGATTTTGGGCGTCGAGGTGCCGGTCGCCTGGTTCCTGTCTCACCGGATCGGGATCAACGGCGTGTGGATCGCCTATCCCGTCGCCTTCATCGCGCTCTTGATCATGTACAGTACCTACTATCAGCTGGTTTGGCGCAAGAAGACGCACGCCCGCCTGATCTGAGGCGCAAGAAGGAAAGGACGAGGACAGGACCGATGAGCAGCTATGTTGAGGAGTTCGAGGTCGGCAAGCCGTTTCCGCTGACGCCCGGCCGTACGATCGGCGAGTGCGACATCAATGTCTTCGCCGGCCTGGTCGGCGATTTCACCCCGATCCATACCGACGCCCATTACGCCAGCAAGACCCAGTTCGGCGGCCGCATCGCCCACGGCACGCTGACCATGTCGACCGCCATCGGCCTCTTGACCCAGCTCAACGTGCTGGGCGAGGGGGTGATCGCGCTGTTGAACCTCAATTTCGATTTCAAGGGCGTCGTCATGATCGGCGACACGATCTACGCAAGAGTGACGCCGGCCGAGGCGCGCAAGACCTCCAGGCCCGGGGCAGGGGTGGTGAAGTTCGCCTTCGAGGTCATCAACCAGCGCGACGAGGTCATCCAGGTCGGCACCATGACCACGCTGATGAAGACCAAGGACCACCCGGTCCCGATCAAGCGCTGACCGATGTTCGACGCCCAGGCCGCCGCACGCTACCTGATCGGCCAGCGTGAGCCCGACGCTGTCCTCAAGGACGCGCTGCCCGAGGAATTCCGCCCGCGGAGCCTCCGGGATGCCATCGCCGTCCAGATGGCGACCATGGCGGTGCTGGGGCCGATCGGCGGCTGGAAGGTCGGCGCGGCCAATGCCGCCGCCGAGCCGAGCGCCAGCCCGCTTGCCCTGTCGGGTATCCAAAGATCGCCGGCCAGGATCAACGCACGGACGCGGATCGCCGAATGCGAGATCGGCTTCCGCTTCGCCAAGGCGCTGCCGCCGCGCGACCGGCCTTACACCGGGGCCGAGGTTGTGGCCGCCATCGGCACCTGCCAGGCGACGATCGAGGCGGTCGATCCGCGCTTCACCGATCCCTCCAAGCTCGATCCGCTGACGATCCTGGCCGATTGCGGCATGCATGGCGGGCTGGTTGTAGGCGAGCCGATCGTCGCCTGGCGGCCGGAGATGTTTGCCGCCTTGCACGTCGTTTCGACCGTCGACGGCGCGCTTCAACGTGAGGCGGTGGGCAGCAACCCGGGCGGCACCGACCTGATGCGGCTGCTCGTATGGTTGGCCAATTCGGACGTGGTGCGTGCGGCGGGCGGGCTGACCGAGGGCGCTGTCGTGACCACAGGTTCCTGGACGGGAGCCGATCCGTTGCCGGCGGGGGCGCATGTCGTCGGCCGGTTCGATGGCTTTCCACCCGTCGAAGCAACTTTCATCTGAAACTAAAAGGGCGCCGGTTCTTCGACCGGCGCCCTTGGTTTGTCAGCGATGCGCGAGGATCAGTGCCAGGACCGCTCCTCTGCGTCGTATTCGCGGCCGACGAGGATCGCGCCCCAGGCCAGCCGGCCGATGGCCGCCAGCAGAACGGCGGCGAAGAGGGTGAGGGCGATGCTCATCACGGCACCGGAAAATTCAGATAGGACATTGACGGCTCCCGATAGACGGGTGGACGGGATGACGCCGGGTGTTCGGCGCCTGGATACAGCGTGTACATGGCCGAATCCCAACATCGTGGATCGACCCGCGGCTCTAGCCCGGAAGAGAGGGACATTCGGAAGTCCCTGAAACGCTGAAACAGCTGCATCCGAAAAACGCCTTGCCTGAACAACTCTGACAATCCAGAGTTGATACAACATATTCGGATGTGTCAATTGAATTTCAATACATTCTGAAAATGTATAAATTGGCTATCAGAATTATCTGATTTTATATCAATGGCTTATGCGGGAGGAAAAAATTTCAAATCCGGCCTATTTCTGACGAAATAGAGCATCCGATAAGAAAGCAGACGAGCGGGGCGCGGGTGCGCCCCGACTCGGGTTGCATTATGGCAGCTTGAAGAACCGCCCGACCAACGTGTCGAGGGCGAAGCGGCCGGGTCCCCAGATCAGAATCGGCAGCAGGAAGGCGAGCCACTGGATGTGGTCGGGCCAGGCCATCGGATAGACGAAGATCTGGATGGTGGCGATCATGCCGATGATCGCCAGCGCGGCGAAGCGCGTGCCCAGCCCGATCAGGATCAGGCACGATGCGCCGAGCTCGATCGTCGTCGCCATATAGGCCGACAGGACCGGCGGCAGCACCGGCACCTTATATTCGTCGGCGAACAGCGACAGCGTCGAGGACCAGTCGTCGAGCTTCACCAGCCCGGAGCGGATGAACACGCTGAACGCCGCGATCCGCATCGGCAGCACGAGATAGTTCCAGGATATTCCGTCCAGGGCGGCCTTGACCCGGGCATAGAGTTCGACCGGCGCCGGATGGCCGGCCTCGATAACATGGGTAGTGCTCTGCATTGCGATCTCCATTGTTGTTAGTTGGTGGGTGAGAGCCGGGCGAAGCCGGCGGGGAGGATTTCCCCGGTGATCGCCGCGATCGGGTCGCCTTCGGGTTCGGCGAAGGCGGCGGCGTTGATCGCGGCTTCGGCATCACCGCCCGCGAGCAATTCTTTGACAAAGGCCCCGGCAGCAGGGCCGATCGTGGTGACGGCGGCGCCATCGCCCGCGCGCCAGATGGCGAGATGCGTGTCGGTGGGCGTCATGTCGATCCGGCTTAGCGCATCGCCGTCGCCGTCCAAAGCGGCGCGCCAGACCGGCTCCGCCGGATAATGGGCTTCGAGCAGGCTGAGCGACGGCACCAGGGCCAGCCGGGTGTCGCCGAGGTCGATTTCGGCCCGCGACGGACCTTCGTTGGGCGCATGGGCGGCGCATTCCACCGCCCATTCCAGCCGGGCGACATCGGGCAGATAGGGCAGGGTCCGCACGGGCTCGTGCCCGGCCAGGAAATCCGCGAAGCCACCGCCATAGAGGGTGAGCAGCGCGGCGCGGGGCGGCGCGGCCTGGATGAAGGTCCTGGCCGTCTGCGCAAAGAACTCCGCTCCGACCAGCGCCGCGACGGCGGGATAGGTCAGCGCCAGCGCATTCGCCAGCGCGGTCAGCATGGTGTTGCGGTGGATGCGCAGCCGGTCGGCCGGCGGGTTGTCCCCGCCGATCATGACGGCGGCAGCCTGGGTGTCGCCCGACAGCAGGGCGGCGGCCATGGCGCGCTGATAGTCATGCAACGCGGGCATGGTCCACCCCGTTGCTGCCGTGCCGGTCGAGCATGCCCTGGGCCTGGGCGGCCCCGCCCTCCAGCACCGTTAAGGCCGGAATCCGCGTCTCCCATTCGATCAGGGTCGGGACCCGGCCGAACAGGGCGAGCGCGTCGGCATAGAGCGCCCAGACCGCGGGATCGACCGCCGAGCCGTGATCGTCGATGCGGATCTCGGTCCCGTCGTCGAGCCGCCGCACAGCGTGGCCGGCCAGATGGATCTCACCGATTGGCGCGGCTGCCAGGCCTGAGAAATAGTCGCGAGGGTCCGCGCCCAGATTGCGGGCGCTGACATAGATGTTGTTGACGTCGCACAGGATGCCGCAGCCGGTCCGGCGGGCAAGCTCGGCGAGAAATTCGGATTCGGGAATGACCGACGCCGCGAAGACTAGATAGGTCGACGGATTCTCGACCAGGATGGCACGGCCCAGCACCTCCTGCACCCGGCCGACGTTACTGGCGACCACCGCCAGCGCCTCCTCGG
>CAZNNJ010000652.1:0-3828 GCA_964574305.1 uncultured Rhodospirillales bacterium
CGCGGCAGGCACCATGTTGAAGTTCGCCGCCATCGGCGTCATCAGCGTGCCGCAGAAGCCCGACAGCATGCCGATCGCGCCCATCACCGCCGGGTCGCCGCCGAATTTATGGACGATCAGCGGCAGGCCGATGGCCGCGGTCATCACCGGGAAGGCGGCGAACGCATTGCCCATCACCATCGTGAACAGCGCCATCCCGACCGTATAGGCGGCGACCGCGGCGAAGCGGCTGTCGAGCGGGATCGCGGCGGCGATGATCCGCCCGACCGCGTCGCCGACGCCCGAAATGGCGAAGATCGAGCCCAGCGCCGCCAGCATCTGCGGCAGCACCGTCGCCCAGCCCACCGAATCGAACAGCCGCCGTGCCTCCTGTAGCGGAGCCGCGGGCGGCGGACGCAGCCACAGCATGGCGATGGCAAGCGCGACGACGATGCCCAGCGCCAGCGACACCAGCGTGGCCTGGCCGGGCTGCGCGTAAGGCTTCAGCAGGAACGAGCCGGCCAGCGCGGTCGCCGGGATGACGAGGGCAGGCAGGAACAGCGCGTTGCCGCGCCTAGCCGAACTCCTTCGGCGCTCCTCAGGTGAGGTGGTCTTCGGCTTGCCGATTCCCAAGCCCCAGACGCCGCCGAAGCCGACCAGCGCCAGGACCAAAAGCCCGTTGCCGAAATCGCCCAGCCGGTCACCGAACAGGAAGCTTAGCGCCAGCAGCCCCCAGAAGGCGGCGTTGCGGATGCGTCTGGGATTGGTCCCATCACCGGCGCTCAGCACCGCGACGGCGGCGAAGACCAGCCCGGCCAGGACATAGACCGCGCCGAGCGTGATCATCGCCGGCGGCGCAATTTGCGGTCGAGCAGCAGCAGGCGAAACCCATGGATCGCCAATGCGACGAAGGCGGTCGGGATCGCCCAGACCGACAGGTCGAGCGGCGCGACATCGATGCCGTTCTGCTCCAGGAAGCCCTTGATCAGCAGGATCGAGCCGATGGCGATGAAAATGTCCTCGCCGAAGAACAGGCCGACATTGTCCGCGCTGGCGGCATAGGCGCGAATGGTCTGCGTGTCGTCCTCGGAAGGTTCCTCCGCCGCGCCTTCGGCCATCGGCGCGACCAGCGGGCGGACCATCTGCGGATGGCCGCCCAGCGCCATCAGGCCCAGCGCCGCCGTGCCCTGGCGCAGGATCATATAGACCAGCAGCAGCCGTCCGGGCGTCGCCGCGCGGACCTTGCCGATCAGCGCCCGGGCGCGCTCCTGCAATCCATAGCGCTCCAGCAGGCCGATCACCGGCAGGACCAGCCAGGGGATGGTGACGAAGCGGTTGTCGTTGAACGCCTTGCCGAAGGCCGAGATCACCTGGACCGGGTCATGCCCTGCCGCCACCCCCGTCGCCAAAGCCGCCAGCACCACCACCGGCAGCGGATTGAGCCTGAGCGCAAAGCCCAGCACGACGATGGCGATGCCGGACAGGATCAGCACGCGCCGAACCCGCCGCCGCCCGGCGTCTCGATGACGAAGACGTCGCCCGGTCGCATGTCCGTGACCGCTGTGCCCGGCAGGGTTTCAACGGAACCATCGGCGCGAACTACCATGTTGCGGCCAAGCGCCCCCGGCTGGCCGCCGTCAACGCCGAAGGGCGGAACGGCACGGCGGCCGGAGAGAATCGCCGCGGACATCGGTTCGCGGAAGCGGATGCGGCGGACCACGCCGTCGCCGCCGCGATGCCGGCCCGCGCCGCCCGAACCGCGCCGGATGGCGAAGCTTTCGACCATCACCGGGAAGCGCCATTCCAGCACCTCGGGGTCGGTCAGGCGGCTGTTCGTCATATGAGTCTGCACCGCGCTCGCCCCGTCGAAGCCGGGACCGGCGCCGGCGCCGCCGCAGATCGTTTCGTAATATTGCCGCCGGTCGTCGCCGAAGGTGAAATTGTTCATCGTCCCCTGCGCCGCCGCGACCACGCCCAGCGCGCCATAGAGCGCGTCGGTGATCAGCTGGCTGGTCTCGACGTTTCCAGCCACGACCGCCGCCGGCGGCTTGGGGTTCAGCATGCAGCCTTCGGGAATACGGATTTCGATGGGCCTGAGGCATCCCTCGTTCATCGGGATGTCGTCATCGACCAGGGTGCGGAAGACATAGAGCACCGCCGCCCGGCAGACCGCGACCGGGGCGTTGAAATTGGTCGGCACCTGGTCGCTGGTGCCGGCGAAATCCGCAGTGGCACTGCGGGCATCTGTGTCGATGTCGATGCGAACCGAAACAGCGGTGCCGTCATCCATCCGGCAGGTGAAGGTGCCACTCTTCAGCCTGGCGATGGAGCGGCGGACCGCCTCCTCGGCATTGTCCTGGACGTGGCGCATATAGGCCAGCACCACATCGCGCCCGAACTGCCGGACCATGGCGTGCAGCTCCGCCGCGCCCTTCACGCAGGCTGCGAGCTGGGCCTTCAGGTCGCCGATATTCTGGTCCGGGTTGCGGGCGGGGTAGGGGCTGCGGGTCAGCAAGGCGCGGATGGCGTCTTCGCGGAACACGCCGTTCTCGACCAGCGGGAAATCGCCGATCAGGATGCCTTCCTCGGTCAGCGTCCGGCTTTGCGGCGGCATCGATCCCGGCGTGATCCCGCCGATATCGGCCTGATGCCCGCGCGCCCCGACGAAGAACAGCAGCGTCCCCGGATCGTCCTCGGCGAAGACCGGCATGACAACGGTGACGTCCGGCAGATGGGTACCGCCATGAAACGGGTCGTTCAGCATAAAAGCCTGGCCGGGCGCGAGCCGACCGGCGCGGCTTTTCAGGATCGCACGCACGCTCTCCCCCATCGATCCCAGATGCACCGGCATATGCGGCGCGTTGGCGATCAGCGCGCCGGCCGGATCGAACAGCGCGCAGGAGAAATCCAGCCGCTCCTTGATGTTCACCGAATAGGCCGTGTTCTGAAGCGCCGTGCCCATCTGCTCGGCGATGGTCATGAACAGATTGTTGAACACCTCCAGCATCACCGGATCGGCATCGGTGCCTATGGCCGTGGTCCTTGGCAGGGGGACGGTGCGGGTGAGGATGAGATTGTGCTGGCCGTCCAGGGCGGCGTTCCAGCCGGGCTCGACGATGGTGGTGCCGTTGGGCTCGGCGATGATGGCTGGGCCGGGAATTTTGTCGGTTTTTGTAAGTTGATCGCGATAGAAAAGCGGACGGCCACTTTCACCCTCTCCCAACCCTCCCCCATCGAGGGGGAGGGCTTTCAGATTCATGTCCCTCCCCCTTGATGGGGGAGGCGAGGAGAGGGTGAAAGCATCGGCCGCACTGCTCTCCGGCCTTCCCACCGCCTCGACCGCCACGCTTTCCAGCACCAGCCGCTTGCCTGCGGCCACGAACCCGAAGCGCGCCTGATGGGCCGCCTCGAAATCCGCCAGCATCGCCGCGACGAAGCCGAACGGCACCGGCAACGTGCTGTCCGTCCCCTCATATTTCAGAAAGGCGCTGCGGCCGGCCACGACCTGCTCCTCGGCCACGCCCTGCGCCAGCAGGGCACCGCGCGCCTCGCGCTCCAGCGCCGCCAGCCTGTCCTCCAATGACAGCGCATCGTCCAGCGGCGCATCCACTGCCAACTCGCGCAGCACACGTAGCTCCGCCAAGCCCATCCCGTAGGCCGACAGCACCCCGGCGAAGGGATGAATCACGACCTTGGCCATCCCCAGCGCATCGGCGACCAGGCAGGCATGCTGCCCACCCGCGCCGCCGAAGCAGGCGAGCGCATAGCCGGTCACGTCATAGCCGCGCAGGACCGAAATCTTCTTGATCGCATTGGCCATGTTCTCGACCGCGATCTTCAGAAACCCCC
>CAZNNJ010000653.1:0-3816 GCA_964574305.1 uncultured Rhodospirillales bacterium
GACGGCAAGCTGTTCAACAAGGCGTCGAAAGTGGTGCTGGCGCGGAACGGCACGACCACGGCGATCACCATGGCCAGCGACTATCAGGGCGACCCCAAGGATTTCGCCCTGGTGATCCCAGTGCCGACCGTGGTCAAGGAAAGCGACATCCATGTCGTCGACCAGGCCATGCTCGACCGGCTGGACAATTACAGCGAGCCCCGGCTGGTCGAATATACCGACGAGGATCCATGTGCGCCGCCGATGGTGAGACACATGATGTTGGCCCCTGCGCCGATGGCATCCGCCGACATGCCTGACCTGAAACGCGGGCGCAGCGATCTGGGCGTCAAGGTCGAGGCGCAATATTCGGTCGAGGAGTATGAGATCGTCATCCTGTCGGCTGAGCAAAGCGACGGTCTCCAGACCTGGCTCACCCAGAACGGCTACAAGATTCCGGCCGGCGCCGGCGAGGTGCTCGCCAGCTATATCAAGCAGAAGATGCATTTCTTCGTCGCCAAGGTCGATCTGAACAAGATGAAGCTGGCCGCCCAGAACTTCATCCGGCCGCTGCAGGTCCGCTACGCCTCGCCCAAATTCATGCTGCCGCTCCGCCTGGGCACGGTGAATGCCGACGGTCCGCAGGATCTCATCCTGATGGCGCTGACCCATAACGGGCGGGTCGAGACCACCAACTATCAGACTGAGCGCGTGCCGACCGGCATCGACGTTCCGCTCTATATCAAGGACCGTTTCGCCGAGTTCTACCGCGCTCTGTTCGACCGCCAGGTGGCGAAAAGCGGCGGGACCAGCGTTTTCCTGGAATATGCCTGGAATACCGGCGGCTGCGACCCGTGCTCCGCGCCGCCGCCGTCGCCGTCCGATCTCATGACGTTCGGCGCCGACCTGGGGTCCGCGCCTGCGCCCTATATGCGCGGTCGCCCGTATTGGGGCGGCGGCACGTTCATCACCCGGCTGCATGTCCGCTACGACCGCGCCCACTTTCCGGAAGACCTGGCGCTGTACGAAACCGGCGACCGCGACAATTTCCAGGGTCGTTATGTCATGCACCATCCCTTCGCCGGCAACACGGAATGCCCCGCCGGCATCGAATATCGGCGGCACCTGGCCGCGCGCAACGATGCGGAGCTTCAGCACACCGCCGAACTGACCGGCTGGTCCCGGGCAACGATCCAGGATGCGATGGCCAAGTCGGGCGAGGCCATCGACCGCCGCTCCGTCTGGGACCTGCTGTTCAGCAAATAAACCCGAATCAATGATGAAGTGGGAGGGCAACGCCGATGATCGAAAGTCTCTCGCGTAATCTGACTGCCGACGCGCGCCACTGGCAGATCGCCGCGCTCGGCACCTTGGTTCTCTACAGCTTCATCTGTCTGGATTTCGGCGCGAAGCCACTGTTCACCGGCGTCGCCCTCGCCACTGTACTCGCCACCCAATGGATCTGCTGTCGGCTTTGGCGGCGACCGTTCGAATGGCGGTCGGTATTGATCACCGGCCTGTCGCTCAGCCTGCTGCTGCGGACCGGCGATCCGTTGATCATGATGCTGGCGGCTGTGCTGGCGATCTCGTCGAAGTTCGTCATCCAGCTTCACGGCAAGCATATCTTCAATCCGGCCGCTTTCGGTATCGTCTTCGTCCTGCTCGCCACCCACGGCGCCTGGGTGTCCCCCGGCCAGTGGGGCGCCTCGATCTGGGTGGCGGCGCTGATCTTCCTGCTGGGCGGTGCGGTGCTGACCCATGCGCCGCGGCTGGATACGGCGATTGCCTTTCTGGCGGCGCATTTCGGATTGCTGGTCGCGCGGGCCACCTGGCTGGGCGACCCGATGACGATCCCGCTGCATCAGATCATGACCGGATCGCTGCTGATCTTCGCCTTCTTCATGATCACCGATCCGCGGACGACGCCCGACAGCCGGTTGGGCCGCATCCTGTTCGCGGTGCTGGTGGCGGGACTGTGCCACTGGATGGCCTTCTTCGGGCAGGTTCGGCCCGCCCTCTATTTCGGCCTGATGGGGATGTCGCTGCTGGTCCCGGTCATCGACCGGGTCCTGCCGGAGGGGCGTTTCGAATGGCGGCCGCCGCCCGCCCTGGCCAAGGGCGCCGCCTTCAGCCTGACGCTGGCCGCGGCACTGGCGACCGCGATACAGCCTGCCGTCGCCTTCTGCGGCTTCTATGTCGCGCGGGCCGACGGCAAGCTGTCCAACAAGGCGTCGATGGTGGTGCTGGCCCGCGCCGGCACCGAGACCGCCATCACCATGGCCAGCGACTATCAGGGTGACCCCAAGGACTTCGCCCTGGTGATCCCGGTGCCGACCGTGGTCAAGCAAAGCGATATCCACGTCGTCGACCAGGCGGTGCTCGACCGGCTGGACAGCTACAGCGAGCCCCGGCTGGTTGAGTATGACGACTACGACCCGTGTGCCCCCCAAGGTTTGGAGGAGGTCGTGGTGACCGCGCGCCGGGCGGAAGCGCCGTCCGAGAAACCCAAGGGCGTCAAGGTCGAGGCTCGCTATTCGGTCGAAGAATACGAGATCGTCATCCTGTCAGCCGAGCAAAGCGACGGATTACAAAGCTGGCTGGCCGACAACGGGTACAAGATGCCGGCCGGCGCCGGCGATGTACTGGCCAGCTATATCAAGCAGAAGATGCATTTCTTCGTCGCCAAGGTCGACCTCGGCCGCATGAAGCTGGCGGGAAAGAATTTCATCCGGCCGCTGCAGGTCCGCTACAGCTCGCCGAAATTCATGTTGCCGATCCGGCTCGGCACGGTGAATGCCGACGGGCCGCAGGACCTGATCCTGCTGGCGTTGACACAGCATGGCCGGGTGGAGACAACGAATTATCAAACAGAACGGGTGCCCACGGATATCGATGTTCCGCTTTTCATCCAGAGCCGGTTCGTCGATTTCTACCGCACGCTGTTCGACCGGGCGGTGGCGAAGAGCGGCGGGACCAGCGTCTTTCTGGAGTATGCCTGGAACACAGGCTGGTGCGACCCATGCTCTGCCCCGCCGCCGACACCGGGCGATCTGTCGACCTTCGGAGCGAATTGGGGCGTCACCCCCGCGGGCGACTACTCATACTATGCTTCCGGACCGTTCCTGACGCGTCTGCACGTCCGCTACGATCGCCCACATTTCCCGGAGGACCTCATCCTCAACGAAACCAAGGACGACGACAATGTCCAGGCGCGCTACATCCGGAACCCTCTTGGGAAAGGCGAGACCAAGTGCGACTGGGGCGCCAAGTACAAGGACAGGGTCGCCGAACGGGGCCGGAAGGAACTCGATAACGTCGCGAACCTTACCGGCTGGTCACGCGACATGATCAAGGCGGAGATGAAACAGTCAGGCGAGCCGGCCGAATATCGCCGCCACCTGTTCGACTGGCTGTTCAACGACTAGGCCGCCGCCAGCGTCCCACCCCGCCGCGCGAACGGCTCTCTGGGCAGCATGCGCAGGCCCAGTATCGCCGGGGCGATCAGCCAGGGCAGGTTGAAGGGCAGGTAGATCCAGGGGTGCGGCGGCGGGTTGGGGCCGATGAAGGTGGTGACGAAATACATGAACATGTTGGTCACCGCCGCCCCGGCATAGACCAGCGACAGCGTCCGTATCCACTGGCTCATCTTCACCAGCCCATAGATGACGAAGAACAGGACCGGCGTCTGGATGAAGCCGTCGAACAGGGTGGTGGCGATCAGGCTGGCCGGCGGGTCGAGATGCTGCGGTTCCTGCACCCCCGCCCAGTCATCGAGCGAACGCAAGGGCGTGCAGGGACTGTCCCCGGCGACCTTGACGCCAAGCCACGCGGGCCAGC
>CAZNNJ010000654.1:0-3816 GCA_964574305.1 uncultured Rhodospirillales bacterium
GGATAACGCCCCCAAGACAGCCGCGGCCGAGCCCCCCAAGGCCGCCAAGCCTGGAGAAAGCTCCGAGGATACCGAAGTGGCCGGCCAGGGCGAGAAGAAGCCCCAGCCGACGATTCCCGATGCCGACCGTCAGTTCAAGGACGACGGCACCTATCCCAACCTGGCCCAGGTCCCGGCGCGCCCTGTGAATATGCCGACCTTCGCCGAGGCCAAGGCGCTGGAGAAGGCGCTGGTCGCCGACCGCGACAAGGCCAAGGACGTCGCGCAGGCGAGCCCCGAGGCCCCATCGGTCGACAGTGCGCCGGTTCCGGTCTCCAAGCTGGAGAAGCCAGCGCAAAAACAAGTGCAGATCGCCGCCGCCGCCGATCGCCCCGAGGATCGCTCGCCGTGCCTCAGCGGCACGCCGGCCGAGGGACAGCCCACCGCCACGATCCATTTCGAGACCGGCTCGGCGGCGATGACCTCCGCCACCCTGGCCAATCTTGTCGAGGCGCTGCCGGCAATCCGCGCCGCGACCGGCACGATCCGCATCTTCGGCCATGGCGACACACAGGCCGATTCCTCCGCCGGCTCCGGCCGCTTCGATCTCGCCGCCGCCCGCGCGGGCGCGGTGGCCCAGGCGGTGGCCGGCTACGGTATTCCGACCCCGCGCATCGCTGTCGGCGTCGCCTGCAACGATGCGGCGCTCGGCGGGTCATCGGTCCAGCTCTACGCCGAATCCTGATCCCGTGACGGCGCTTCGGATCGGCATCGCCGGCCTCGGAACAGTCGGCTCGGGCGTCCTTCGCCTGCTCGAGGAACGGCACGACCTGCTCGCGGCGCGCGCCGGGCGGCCGATCGAGGTCGTGGCGGTTTCGGCTCGCGACCGCGGCAAGCAGCGCGACGCCGACATTTCCGCCTGCCGCTGGGTGGACGATCCGGTCGGCATGGCCGGGGCCTCCGATATCGATGTCGTCGTCGAGCTAATCGGCGGCGACGAGGGGCCGGCGCGGGCGCTGGTCGAGGCGGCGCTGGCCAACGGCAAATCCGTCGTCACCGCCAACAAGGCGCTGCTCGCCCGGCATGGCGTGGCGCTGGCGCGGCTGGCCGAGGCGAACAAGGCGACCCTGGCCTATGAGGCGTCGGTCTGCGGCGGCATCCCGATCATCAAAGGGTTGCGGGAAGGGCTGGCGGCCAATGCGGTCAGCGAGCTGCACGGCATTCTGAACGGCACCTGCAACTATATCCTCAGCCAGATGCGCGACACGGGTCGCGCCTTCGACGATGTCCTGGCCGAAGCGCAGGCGCTCGGCTATGCCGAGGCCAATCCCAGCTTCGATATCGACGGGGTCGATACCGCGCACAAGCTGGCGATCCTCACCGCGGTTGCTTTCGGCACGGAGGTCGACATCCAGTCGGTCCATATCGAGGGCATCCGCCATATCGGCGCGCTCGACATCACCTATGCCGACGAGCTGGGCTACGCGATCAAGCTGCTTGGTATCGCGCGGCGCGCCGAGGACGGGATCGAGCAGCGGGTGCATCCCTGCATGGTGCCGAAGACGACGGCGATCGCCGCCGCCAACGGTGTCCAGAACGCCGTCGTCGCCCATGGTGATTTTGCCGACAAGGTCAATTTCGTCGGTCGCGGCGCGGGCGGCGGGCCGACTGCCTCGGCGGTGGTCGCCGACCTGATCGATATCGCCCGTGGCTGCCGCGTGCCGGTGTTCGGCGTTCCCGCGGACCGGCTGGTCAAGGCGACGCCGCGCCCTATCGAACGCCGCTTCGGGGCCTATTATCTCAGGCTGATGGTGATCGACAAGCCGGGCGTCATCGCCGATGTCGCGGCGGCTCTGCGCGACCACCAGGTCTCGCTCGAATCCGTGTTGCAGCGCCTGCGCGCGCCGGGCGATAATGTGCCCGTTGTTCTGACGACCCACGAAACCCACGAAGCCAGCATGAATGCCGCCGTTGCCCAGATCGCAGCTTTGGAAGCCGTGGTCGAGGCGCCGCGCGTGATCCGAATCGAACAGTTCTGACATGATGGGCGCAGCGCTGGCGGTCCATCTGACCTATTTCGACAATGAGGAGAATTGAATGCCGACCAGTCAAAAACTAGCGATGGACCGCAATCTGGCGCTGGAGGCGGTCCGCGTGACCGAAGCCGCGGCGCTGGCGGCGTCCATGCTGATGGGGCGCGGCGACGAGAAGGCGGCCGACCAGGCGGCGGTCGATGCGATGCGCGAGGCGCTGAACAGCCTGTCGATCGACGGCACCGTCGTGATCGGCGAGGGCGAGCGCGACGAGGCGCCGATGCTCTATATCGGCGAGAAGGTCGGGCTCGGCGACGGGCCGGCGATCGACATTGCGCTGGACCCGCTGGAAGGCACCACCATCACAGCCGTCGGCGGACCGAATGCGCTGGCCGTTGTTGCGATGGCCCAATCCGGCGGCTTCCTGAACGCGCCCGACGTCTATATGGACAAGATCGCCGTCGGCCCGGGCCTGCCGGAAGGCGTGGTCGACCTCGACAACAGCCCGCTGCAGAACCTGACAGCGCTGGCCAAGGCCAAGAAGGCTGAGATTTCCGACCTGGTGGTCTGCATCCTCAACCGCCCGCGCCACGCCGAGCTGATCGCCAAGGTGCGCGAGGCGGGCGCCCGTATCATGCTGATCTCCGACGGCGACGTATCGGGCGTCATCGCCACCGCCCAGCCGGACGCCGGCATCGACCTCTATGTCGGCTCGGGCGGCGCGCCCGAGGGCGTTCTGGCAGCGGCTGCGCTCCGCTGCATCGGCGGCCAGATGCAAGGCAGGCTGCTGTTCCGCAACGACGACGAGCGGGCCCGCGCGGCGCGCTGGAATGTCACCGACCTCAACCGGAAATACCAGCTGGAAGACCTCGCCAGCGGCGATGTCATGTTCGCCGCCACCGGCGTCACCAACGGCTCGATGCTGAAGGGTGTGCGGCGCATCCCTGGCGGCGCTTACACCCATTCGGTGGTCATGCGGTCGAAGTCGGGCACCGTGCGTTTCGTCGAGGCGCATCATAATTTCGGCCGCAAGGTCGTGCCACGGGGCTTCACGAGCGGTTCGTGACGGCGGAGCCTGCCATCGCAACCGGCGGTCCAACACCTGGCAGTACTGGGCCGCTGGATTGGCTGGACGGTAGTCTTTCGGTTACGGGACGGCGCTGGCTTGCCCAGCCCTGTGATGAGCGCACGGCGCTCGCGGTGGCGCAGAGCCACGGCCTGCCGGAACTGGCGGCGCGCATCCTGGTCGGGCGAGGCATCGGACTCGACACGGTCGAGGCCCATATGGCCCCGACCTTGCGCGGCTTCCTGCCCGACCCGTCGTCGCTGCTCGACATGGAGAAGGCCGCCGGGCGCATCGCCAAGGCGGTGATGGCGGGCGAGCGGATCGCGCTGTTCGCCGACTACGATGTCGACGGCGCAACCTCCTCGGCCCTGCTGCTGCGCTTTCTACGGGCTGCCGGCAGCGACGCGCTGCTCTATGTCCCTGATCGTATTCTGGAAGGCTATGGTCCGAACGCCGCGGCTTTCGGCATACTGGCCGGGCAGGGGGCCAAGCTGGTGATCACGCTCGATTGCGGGATCACCGCGCATGAGCCTCTGGCGGCGGCGCGCGATGCCGGGCTCGAGGTGATCGTCATCGACCATCACCTGGCCGATATCCAGCTGCCCGAGGCGGTGGCCGTGATCAATCCCAATCGGCTGGATGAATCGCGAACCCTTGGCCACCTCGCGGCCGTGGGGGGTGCCTTACTCCGCCCTCTTGCCATCAATCGGGCCCTTCCTCCAACTGGACGGTATGTCG
>CAZNNJ010000655.1:0-3806 GCA_964574305.1 uncultured Rhodospirillales bacterium
CGACGCCGCGCATCAGCTGCGCACCCCGCTGGCCGTCCTCGACCTCCGCCTGCAGCGGGCCCGGCTGGACGGTCCGGTCGACTGGCCGGCGATCGCCGCCGATATGGGCCAGCTCAGCCGCCTCCTCGACCAGTTGCTGGATCTGGCGCGCAAGGACCACGCCGCGCGCGGAGCCGGCGCGGAACGGGCGCCCGTCAATCTGTCGCGGATCGTCAGGGAAACGGCCGCCCAAATCCTGCCGATGGCCGAGGAGGCAGGCCGTGCGATCGTGGTGGAGGCGCCGGATTCCACCATCCTGGCGGGTCACCCGGACGATCTGCGCGACATGGTCCGCAACCTGCTCGACAATGCGATCGTCCATGGACGCGGCGCGGTGCGGGTCATGCTCCGCCTGCAGGGCAACGGCGCGGGCGGGAAGATCGTGCTGGAGGTTGCCGACGCAGGCGACGGCGTCGCCGAGGACCTCAAGGAGGCGGTGTTCGATCGTTTCAGAAAGGCCGCGGCCAATTCCCCCGGCGCCGGCCTGGGCCTCGCCATCGTCCGTCAGGTCGCGCACAACCACGGCGGCGAGGCCCATTTCGCCCCAGGTCCAGCGTCATGCGTAACAGTGACATTGCCAACGGATCGAGGCGGGTGAAGGGCGGCCAGTCCCGCTTTCCTTCCTCACTCCACTGGCGGAGCAAGGGGTTCCGGCGATCGCTGAAGCTGGCTTCCGGTTTTCAGCAGCAACAGCAGCGGCGCGGCGGCGATCATGGCGATCAGGAACAGCTTGAAATCGTCGATATAGGCGACCATCGCCGCTTGCCGATTGATCTCGGCGTCAAGCGCGGCAAGACCGACCTTCGTGTGAAGGTTCCAAAAACCGCCAAGGCCGGATTGGCTGAGCAAGCGGTTGAACATCGTCGCATGCGCCACGAGATCGCTGCGCGCCACCTGGATATTGCGCGCGAGCATCGTCGTGCCGATGGAAATCCCGATGCTGCCGGCAAGGCTGCGCACCAGCGAGAAAAGACCCATCGCCTCGGTCCGCAGCGAAACAGGCAGTGACGAAAACAGATGCACGTTGAGCGGAATGAAGGTCAGCATCACGCCGAAGCCCTGGATGAAACCACTCCAGATGACGAGCTGTTCGTCCATATGCAGTGAAAAACCCAGCATCTGCCACATCGACAGGCTGACGAAACCCATCCCAGCCAACATGATGATGCGGCGGTCGATATGCCGGGACAGCCGGGGCACCATCAGCGACCCTAAAATCGAACCGAAGCCGCGCGGCATGGAAAGCATTCCGGCGGTAAACACCGGATAGCCGAGCAGGTTCTGCAACAGCTGCGGCATGAGCGCGGTCGAGGAGAACATCAGCGCAAAGGTGATGAAGGCTATGAAAATGCTGCTGAGGAACGTGCGGTCGCCCAAGAGGCGCGCGCTGAAGAACGGCTTTTCCGCCATCGCCGAGTGCACGCCGAACATCCACAGGCCCGAGAACGTCAATCCGGCCTCGATCAGAATCTCGGTCGAGTTCAGCCAGTCCAGCTGCTGTCCGCGATCCAGCAGCAATTGCAGCGACCCGACGGCGACCGCCAGCATGCCGAAACCGAAGAAATCGAACGAAATTCCGCGCTCGTGGCGATCCTCGGGCAGAAAGGTGGCAAGACCGGCGAAGGCCAGGAGTCCGACCGGCGCGTTGACGAAAAAACACCAGCGCCAACTATATTCGTCGGTCAGCCAACCGCCGAGCGCGGGCGCCACCAGCGGCCCCAGAATGGTGCCGATGCTCCACACGGCCATCGACTGGATCTGCTGCCCGGGCGGCGCGAGATCGAACATGATCGATTGCGACAGCGGGCCCAGCATCGCACCGAGCGCGCCCTGCAGCAGGCGGAACATAACCATCTGCTCCAGATTCTGCGCCCACCCGCACATCATGGACGCAGCGGTGAAGCCGGCGATGCTGGCGAGAAAAACGTGCTTGCGGCCAAACCGCGAGGACAGCCACCCGATGAGCGGGGTCGCGATCGCCGTCGCGAGAATATAGGAGGTGAGCACCCAGCTGATCTGATCCAACGCCGCCGAAAAGCTTGCCTGCATGTGAGGCAGCGCGACATTGGCGATGGTCGTATCCACCATCTGCATCATGGTCGCCATCATCACCGCGCCCATGATCACGCGCGGATGTTTCGTCACCAGCGCCGGACCGATCGCCAGATTGCTCTGAACCGGACCTTCTTCGACGGTCACATTATCGCTTGCCCGGGCGCCTGCCTCGGCGATTGCTGGACCAGAAGAAAGCGCCGCCATCTATTATCAGCTCCCCGAGCGCCTATTGTTTCGGCGCGATTTCGCCTGTCGCTCCTATGAGCCAACCGGAAGCACCCAAGTCTTCCGCTGTTCTCTTCACAGGTTTCGACAAGACAATCTCATATATGACGCAGCGTGTCAGATGATGTTTTGCCGTTCGATTTCCCAGCTTTTCCCAAGCGGGCGGACAGGTTGCATAGCTCTCGCAAAACGGTAAGCTCGCAGCCATGTCCTCCATTCGAGCCTGCGTTCTGCCCGAAGAGGCGCTCCTTTCGAAGTACGCACGCGCCGGCGCCTACACGGACTGCTACACAGCAGAAATAGCCAGGCCGGTATCCCACGCCGCCTATGTCGAGGCGTTCTATACCTGCAGGTTGTTCAAGTTCGAGAGGTTCTTATTGACCTGGCTCGTGTTCAAGCCATCGACCGATGCCCAGGCGCGGGAACTCGCCTCCGGCGCCTCGGACAGCTTCGCCGCCTGGCGCGTAGAGGAGCGGAGCGCCAACCAGCTGCTTGTGTGCGACTTCCTCGGCCGAACGCGATCGTGGTTCATGATCGGCCCGCCAAGCACCGGAGGCACGGCCAGGACGCGCCTGTATTTCGGCACGGCTGTGATGCCGGTCCGCGACAAGGTTTCCGGGCAAGCGAGGATGGGCTTCGCCTTTAAGTCACTTCTGGCTTTTCACAAGCTTTACTCCCGGGGGCTGCTTTACGCGGCACGTTCACGCCTGACCCGTATCGCAAGCACCGGGCAGTCCTGAGGCGGTGGTTCCGCCAGCGGATCTGCGAGGCTTCGCAACCACAACGCTTCAGGCTAAATCCGTTCCATCAAAACCTCGGATCGAACAGCTAGATACCGGCCCTTCCTACGGCAGCTGAATGAGCTCGATCACGTTACCGCTGGAATCCGCGACCCAGGCCTCCGCGTAGCCGCCCATCGGTCTCGGCGCTATGACGATTTTGAAGCCGGCCGCCGTGGCACGCTCGAGGGTTGCCCGGACGCTCGGCACGGTGAGGATCAGGTACGGCGTTTTGTTCGCCGTGCCGTGCAGCGGCTTGCGACCGGGTACCGACACCAGGACAATGCCGACTGAATTGCCGGCGCGCGCGGCATCGGCGCTTTCGCCGAACTTCAGGGTCGCGACGTCCTCTGGCGGCGCGTCACCGTGCATGCGGCCGATATCCTGCATCTGGAACGCATGTTCATAGGCGGTGGCGGCGGCATCGAGGTCGTTGACATCGACCTTGACGAACGCGATGCGCGGCTCGGTTGGACTTTGCGGCGTCGCCGTCGTTTGTCCGAACGCCGCCTGTCCAAGCGCGGACGCCATAATGGCTGCGGCCAGTGGCCTGACGATATCAGCCGGCATCGTTCTCCAACCCTTTCGTTCTTATATCGATGTCCGGGGCCGCCTACGAGGCCGGGCCGCCGTCATAGACGATCTGGACCCGCCGGTTCTGCGGCTCCTTCACGCCGTCGGCGGTCGGGACCAGCAGGTCGCGCTTGC
>CAZNNJ010000656.1:0-3790 GCA_964574305.1 uncultured Rhodospirillales bacterium
GCGCGGGCCAGCCGCGCCACCATATCGACCCGCGCCGCGGCTAGCGCGACGCCGGTCGCCGCCAGCTCGGCCTCGACCGCGTCCAGCCAGGCCGTCTCGCCCGGCCTTTCGGCCAGCAGCTTGGCGCGCTGGCGCAGCGCGGTGTCGTGTCGCGTCACCCGCCCGGCATGGGCAGGGTCCAGGCCGAAGACCAGCCGGTCGAGGAAGCGGCGGCGCCCCTTGGCGCCCTCGGCGAACAGCCGGTCCATCTGCGGCGTCAGCCAGACGATCGACAGCACATCGGCCAGCGCCGTCTGGCTCTTGCCCGCCTTGCCGTCGATCTGAACGACGCGGCGTTCGCTGCCGGACTCCCGTCCGGTGCCGACCAGCATCTCGCCGTCGGGGCCCGCTATGGTCGCGGCTACGCCCCAGACCGTATCGGGCGGGCCGTTCAGACGCTGGAAATCAGCCGAACGCGCGCCGCGCAGGCCGCGCCCGGGCGACAGCAGGCTAATGGCTTCCAAGAGATTGGTCTTGCCGGCGCCGTTGGGCCCGGTCAGCACGACGGCGCCCGGCCCGGCTTCGATCCGGGCATAGGGATAGCAGCGGAACTCGGTCAGCGTCAGGCGCGCGACGGATGCAGCCGCATGGGAAGCGGCCGGACGAGACACAGCGATCAACTGGTCCCGCTTAGACCCGCATCGGCATCAGGACGTAGAGCGCGCTGCCGTCCGACGTATCGCGGATGATCGTCGGCGACGCGGCGTCGGCGATGGTGAGGCGGCAGCCGTCGCCCTCGATCTGCTGGGTGATGTCGAGCAGGTAGCGGGCGTTGAAGCCGATCTCGAGCGGGCTCGCGGTATAGACGATCTCCAACTCCTCGGTCGCGCTGCCGCTCTCCGGGCTGTTGGCCGAGACGGTCATGGCGCCGCGGTCGATCGTGAGCTTGACCGCCCGCGTCTTCTCGGTGGCGATGGTCGCGACGCGGTCGACCGCGGCGGCGAATTCGCGCGGATTGACCTCCAGCACCTTGTCGTTGCCGCTCGGGATCACGCGCTCGTAATCCGGGAAGGTGCCGTCGATCAGCTTCGAGGTCAGCACGACATGGTCGAAAGCAAAGCGAAGCTTGGTGTCGGACAGCGACATCTGGATCTGGCCGGTGACGTCGTCGAGCAGCTTGCGCACCTCGGCCACGGTCTTGCGCGGAACGATGACGCCCGGCATGTCGGCGGCGCCATCGGGCAGGGGCATCTCGACCCGCGCCAGCCGGTGGCCGTCGGTCGCCACCGCGCGCAGCACCGGCACGTCGCCCGACTTGGCGGCGTGCAGATAGATGCCGTTCAGGTAATAGCGCGTCTCCTCGGTGGAGATGGCGAAGCGGGCCCGGTCGATCAGCGTGCGCAGGTCGGCGGCGCCGAGCGAGAAGCTGACCGGCATGGACGATCCGGCCATCTGCGGGAAGTCGTCGGTCGGCAGGCAGCCAAGGCGGAAGTTCGACCGCCCGCCGCGCACCGCCAGCACGCCGGAATCGGCATTGGTCTCGAACTCTACATTGCTGCCGTCCTGCAGCTTGCGGACGATGTCGTAGAGCGTATGGGCCGGCGCCGTGGTCGCGCCCGGCTTGGCGATTTCGGCGGGCACGGACTCCACGATTTCGAGGTCCATGTCGGTCGCCGAAAGCGAAAGCTTCCCGGCTTCGGCGCGCAACAGCACGTTGGAGAGGATCGGTATTGTGTTCCGCCGTTCAACCACGCTTTGTACGTGGGCCAGCGAGGGGAGAAGTTTACTGCGTTCGATTATGAATTTCATGGCCGGCGGCAATACGGTGCAGGGCCGATATTTGTACGCGAGCCATGCACGCTGTGCAATCATTCCGCGACGTTCCGCCTCGTCTTTCACGCGGGGGTTAAGCTGTGGCGGAAAGTCCTTTCCGTGCAGCGGGTTGGCTGGGCTCAGCCGGGGGCGGCGGCGCTGCGAACGCCCCGTATGGCCACGCCCAGAAGGTGGCGCGCGACCGTAAACGGCCGGCGCGCGAGGCTGACCGAGCGGATGCCGGTATGCGGAGTCCGGTTGCTGGTCCAGCCGCGCTTGTAGGGATCGTCGCCGCGTCCAAAATCGAGCCATTCGGCGCGGCCGCCCTCCATCAGACCGCGGAGGGCGAAGGCGGTCAGAACGGTGCCCGGCGACTGTCTGTCGAACTGCCGGTCGTGCGCCAGCTTTAGAACCGTCGCCGTGCCGCCGACCAGGGCCCAGAGCTGCGCCGCGATCGGCCGTCCGTCCAGGTGGAGGAGGGCCAGCCTCAGCCAGCCCGCCTCGGCCAGCCTGCGCATCAGGGTCGGCTGGAAATCGGGGAAGGGCTCGGCTTCCTTCCAGCTCGCGGCATAGACGGTCTCGTAATCGGCGATCCCGGCCTCGGTCTCGGCGGCCGAACTGCCGACACCGATCAGGGTCAGCGCCGCCCCCTCGCGCTCCAGCCGCACCGTCTTGCGCCTGATGACCTCGCGCAGCGCGCCGTCGCGGGCCGCCAGATAGTCGTCGAAGCTCCGGCCCCGCACGTCCTCCCACCAGCGGCCGAAATGGGCATAGCGCAGCAGGGCGCGGCCAGGGCGCGCCAAGCCTTTCAGGAACGGGTCGAGCTGGGGCCAGCTTGAATCGAGGGAGTCGAAGCCGAAGACGGCCTCGCCCGACAGCCGCTCGGCCACGGCCCTGCCGAGGTCGAACGCGGCGTCGTCGCCCGCCGCGATCAGCGGGCGGAAATCGCAGCTATAGAAGCTGGTCAGGCTGGAGACGGACGGATCGCCCTTGGCAGTCCGTTGGCACGGCAGAAGCGCGCACGGGCCTTTCGGGCCGCTTAACGCCAGGAATATCGGCTTGGCATCGGGCAGCAGGCCGGCCGCGACGAAGGCTTCGAACCATGGCCTGCTGGTGAACAGGCTCTCCCGCCCGACCGAGGCGAACAGAGAATCGGCCTGCGGTGGAATGTCCGCCGAGACGGTGAGTGCGGAACTCGTCACTGCGATGCGGCGGAGGGCGCCATGGCCTTGCATGCGCCCCACCGATAGGCGATCAGGCCGACCCATTCATGCAAGGCGTAAAAGCTGCGGACCCAGGCGGAGGTGTGGGGCAGCAGGTCCGAGACGGCGCGGACCTCATGCGTGTCGGCATGGAGCGGCGACGGCACGATCGGGAAGCCGGCCTGCTGGAAGGCCAGGATGGCGCGCGGCATATGCCAGGCATGGGTCACCACCAGCGCGGAGTTGATCCCCGCCTTGCGCAGCACCTCGGCGCTGTAGCGGGCATTCTCGCAGGTATTGTCGGCCCGTGTCTCCCGCCACTCGACCGGCAGGTCGAACGCGTCCTTGAACAGGTTGGCCATCAGGTCGGCGACCGCCGGCTGGCCCGGGCCGACCTTGCCGCCGGTGATCAGCACCGGCAGCTTCTTCTCGCGCACGACGATCGCCGCGCCCGCCAGCCGCTGCAGCGACAATGGCCCAGGTTCGGCCCTGACCAGCGCGTCCGGTGTGCGTTCGCCGTCCGCGCCCAGGATGATGATCGCGCCCGGCTCCCCGTCGGCCGGCGCGGGCGGCTGGGCGGCCTCCAAGCTGCTGATCAGCATGCCGCCGGCCAGCGGCGTCGACAGCGCGTAGAGCAGGACGGCGCTCAACGAAATGATCGTCAGCCCCAGCCTCCGGCGCCGGCGCATGACGAGAAGGCCGATCAGCAGCCACCAGATCAGCCCCGAGGGCGGCACCAATGAAAACGGCACGGTCGAGCGGAAGAAATGGGCGATATCGTGCAATAATGACATCAC
>CAZNNJ010000657.1:0-3786 GCA_964574305.1 uncultured Rhodospirillales bacterium
AGCAGACCATCACCGTCGCCATCGACACGCTGAAGCAGGGCAAGAACGGCGGCATGCCGACCCCGTCGGAGAGCGAGCAGGGCGGGCTGGGCCTGAACCTGGCGCCGCTGGACAAGAACACGCGCGAGCAGCTGGGCCTTGCCAGCTCAGTCCAGGGCGCGGTCGTCGCCGGGGTGAAGCCCGACAGCCCGGCCGAGCAGCGCGGCATCCAGGCCGGCGACCTGATCGTGGCCATCGACAGCACCAAGGTCGAAAGCCCGTCCGACGCCGCCGAGGCCGTCAAGAAGGCGACCAAGGCCGGCAAGAAGGCCGTGCTGGTCCGGATCAGCCGCGACGGCAACACCGCGCTGATCCCGGTGCCGCTGAAGGGCGACGGCTGATCGGCCTTTCACTCAAGTAACGGCGCCGCGCCGGGGCAACCTGGCGCGGCGTTTTTGTTTTAGCCTCTCTTCGTCATTCCCGCGCAGGCGGGAATCCAGATTCTTTAACGCAAAGAACGCGGAGCTTTCGCAGAGGGCGCTGAGAAGGAATTTCCTCTGCGGCCTCTGCGAAACCTCTGCGCCCTCCGCGTTAAAATCTTCTGTTCCCGGCATCCCTGGATTCCCGCCTGCGCGGGAATGACGATTCAAAGGTTGGAGGCATCGAGAAAATCGACTGCGCAGGGCAAGCATCCGATAAAGTCATGCCAAATCCCGCGACCCTCGCCTGTAGGATGCCGGGATGGCGCACCGCTTCTTCATCACCGACGTCTTCACCGAGCAGGCCTTCGGCGGGAATCAGCTCGCGGTGTTCCCCGACGGTACCGGCATCTCCGACACGCTGATGCAGGCCTACGCACGGGAGCTGAATTTCTCGGAGACCACCTTCGTGCTGCCGCCGCGCAAGCCGGGCCATACGCACCGGGTGCGCATCTTCACGCCGTTTCATGAGCTGCCCTTCGCCGGGCATCCCAATGTCGGCACCGGGGTGGTGCTGGCGGCGGCCGCGCGGGCAACGGGCAAGGGCGGGCGACAGGATTTCGTCTTCGACGAGGATGTCGGCACCGTGCACGTCTCCGCCAGCGCTGACGAGGATTGGGGCTTTGCCGAGCTGACCCTGGACGGGGCGGCGGAAATCCGCCCCTGCGACGTGCCGCGCGCCGCCCTGGCGCGGATGGTGTCGCTGCCGGAGGACAGGATCGGGGCGAAGGCGCCGTGGCTGGCCAAGGCCGGCATTTCCTTCGCCTGCATTCCGCTGGCCGATTTCGACGCCGTGGCCGCGGCCCGGTTCAACACCCAGGCATGGGCAGAGGCCTTCCCACCGGATGCCTGGGCCCGGCAGATCTATGCCATAGCCGGCGATTATGCGCCCGGCGGCAGGATCAAGGTCCGCATGTGGGGACCCAGCGTCGGCGTCGCCGAGGACCCGGCGACGGGCAGCGCCGCCGGCATATTGGCGAGCAGCCTGGCCGCCGGCCTGCCCGACCGCGACGGCGACTTCACCTGGTCGGTCGAGCAGGGCGCCGAGCTCAGCCGGCCGAGCTTCATCAAGGCCTCGGCGGTGAAGCGCGACGGCGCTGTGGCGCAGATCCGTGTCGGCGGCGTCTCGGTCATCGGCTGCCAGGGCAACTTCACCACCGGCTGAACTCCCATGCCCCATCGTTTCCCCCTGATCGACGTCTTCACCGAGCAGCCGTTCGGCGGCAACCAACTGGCCGTGTTTCCGGACGCCAGCCGCATCTCCGATCGCGAGATGCAGGCCTATGCGCGGGAGCTGAATTTCTCCGAAACCACCTTCGTATTGCCGCCGCGCAAGCCCGGCCACACGCACCGGGTGCGTATCTTCACCCCGACCAAGGAAATCCCGTTCGCCGGCCATCCCAATGTCGGCACGGCCGTGGTGCTGGCCGCGGCCGGCCAGACGGGCGATCTGGTTTTCGACGAGGATGCCGGGACGGTGCGGATCGCAGCGCGGGCGGAAGGCAATCGCGGCTTCGCCGAGTTGACGCTGGAGCGAGGGGCGGAGGTCAGGCCGTGCGATATCCCGCCCAAACGCCTGGCCGAGATGCTGTCCCTGCCCGAGGAGAAGATCGGCGCTCTGCCTGCCTTCTTCGCGAGCGTCGGCCTGCCCTTCCTTGTCGTGCCCCTGGCGGACCGCGAAGCCGTCGCCGCCGCCAAGCTTCATCCCGTGTGGGAGACGCTGCTGCCGCAGGGCCAATGGTCGCGCGACGTCTATGTGGCCGCCCGCAACTTCTCTCCCGGCGGCCGGCTGAAGGCCCGGATGTTCGCCCCGGCCGACGGCGTCGCGGAGGACCCGGCCACCGGCTCCGCGGCGGCGGCCCTGGCGGGCAGCCTGGCCGCCCTGGTGCCCGAAGCCGATGGGGAATTCTCCTGGACGATCGAGCAGGGCGCCGAGATCGGCCGGCCGAGCCTGATCTCGGCCGTGGCGGTAAAGCGCGCCGGCGCGGTCGTCTCGGTCCGCGTCGGCGGCAGCGCGGTGATTGTCGGCGAGGGGCAGTTCGGCTGAACTCCCCTCACCCGCGGCAGGTCACATCGGCGGGCTGACGCCGCGGCCGACCAGCAGATAGCCGGTCTTCAGGCTGCCGTCCGGCTGGGGCTGGCAGATGGCGAAGACGGCGGCGCCCTTTTTCAGGTCATCCTTGGTGCCCGGCGTGACCGAGACGATCGAGGTTTCCGGCACGACCACGACCTTGGTCTCGCCGGTCTTGTATTTCAGCGTCAGCGTCTGGCCATCGACCGCGCTCACCATCTCGGCGACTGAGGCGTTGGTCATGGTCGCATCGGCATCGGTATCCCAGGGGTAATGCCCCTCGCCCGCGCCGCGCATCGATTCCGGAAAGATATGGACCTCGGTCGCGTGCAGGGTGCCGTCCTTGGACGGGCGGGCTGTCGTGCCGATGAAGACGCCCTGCTTGATGTCGCCGAGCGCGGCCTTGACCAGGGCCGAGACGCCGATCTTGGGCGCCAGCGCGACCATCTGCCTGGTGCCGTCCTTCTTGACGATGGTGATGGACTCGTCGCTCACCGTATCGATCGTGCCGCGCACCCTGACCGGCGCCGGCCCTTGCCCCTGTCCTGCCTGCTGGGCCTGGACCGCGGGCGCGGCGAGCAGCGCCGCCAGGCCGAGGGCGATGAAAATCCGTCTTGTCGTGCAGATCACAATATCCTCCCGTTTTATGATTGGGCTGTACCCTACAGCCTATTCGCGGAAGAGCGAATAGAGCGGGTCGTCCGGAAACTTGCCGCTCATCCTGACCGGCCCAGTGCCGAACACGCCTTCGTCGAGGTCCGCCGAATCGCGGAAGTGACGGTACCAGTCCCACATGACAAAGCGGTGAAGGATGCGCCACTCGCCGTCCCGCCGGGCAAACCTGTCGAGATAGCGGCCACCGACGAACATTTCATAGGGCGCGCCCGAGGCCCGGCGGCGGCGCTCATAGGCGTGGTAATAGGTTTCGACCCGGGCCGTATCGCCGTCGAGCGCGATCTGGATATTGCCCAGCATATGCTGGCTGTGCTCGACCTGGGCCAGCAGCGGAACGCACCAGTCGATGAAGTCGTAGGCGTTGCCGGCATAGAGCACATGATCGTCGATGGCGTCCGGCCAGTAGGCGGAGCGGAGTGTCTCGGCATCGGCCCGGTCGATGCCCCGGCAATAGCGATGGAGGCAATCGCGGATCGCCTCACGTGATTCGATCCGGTCCTGGCGGACGAGCAGGTCTTCGAGCGTACCGCTCATTGGTGCACCTTCAGGCGGGCGGGTGCGGAGCCGCGGAGCGGCGTAGCA
>CAZNNJ010000658.1:0-3763 GCA_964574305.1 uncultured Rhodospirillales bacterium
AGGTGCTACGCCATCCCTATCGCCATGCACGAACAGGCCCGAAGACGGGCAGGGGCACGAGCCCCAGTTCCCCGGCGACCTAGGGGGCGTCCCAGGCCGGACCGGGCAGCGGGTCGATCAGCGCCGCCGTCGCCTCATAGAGGCCGGGATGGGGCTCGCGCTCGGGCGTGGAGACCGCGACCAGGCTGCAGGCCGATTGCAGGGCCACCAGCCGCAGCGGCTGGTCCATCAGGGCCGCGGCGCCATTCGATTCGGATTCGATGGTGAAGCTGCCCAGATGCTCCGGCAGCCGCGCCCGCCAGCGCGCCACCACCCGATTGCCGGGCTGCATCCCGCCGCCCCTGCGCCCCCGCGCCGCCTGCACCAGCCCGGCATGGGCGCCGTGGTTCTCGGTCAGCAGTGTGGCGATGACGCTCGCCTCGCCATGCGGCCGCGCCGCCAGAACGATCGCCGATTCGCACCACTCAACGGACATGGGCTGAGCTTAGAGGGTTTGAACCGGAGGGTAAAACCGGCGACACTCGGCGCATGATGC
Source organism: uncultured Rhodospirillales bacterium (assembly GCA_964574305.1). GTDB lineage: Bacteria > Pseudomonadota > Alphaproteobacteria > BOG-932 > Roseiterribacteraceae > BOG-932. The sequence goes on from CAZNNJ010000658.1 coordinate 536, forward strand.
TGCACGCAATCGACGAAACCCTGGGCGAACCCGAACGCGGTTCCCCTGCCCTGGACCGGCTGGTTTCCGGCTCACCCCGGTTCGAAACCTGGTCGACCTACGAATCCGCCGACGGGAAATATTTCACCGGCCTGTGGCGCGCGACGCCAGGCTTCTGGCGGATCGCTTACACCGAATGGGAATATTGCGAGATGCTGGAGGGGGTCAGCATTGTCACTCGGGATGGCGGGGAGGCTGTGACCTTCAAGGCCGGCGACCGCTTCGTGCTGGAGCCCGGGTTCGAGGGGACTTGGGAGGTGGTTGAGACGACGCTGAAGCGGTATGTGATCCACCTGCCTTAAATTCCCCCTCCCGCTCGCGGGCGAGGGTTAAGAATCTTCAGCTACGCCTTCCAATCCAGCCCGATTTCCCGGAAATGCCCTGAATCCTCCGCCCAGTCCTCGCGCACCTTCACATGCAGCATCAGGTGGACCTGCTGGTCCAGGGCCTGGGTCAATTCGCGTCGCGCGGCTTCTCCGATCGACTTGATCTTGGCGCCGCCCTTGCCGATGACGATGGCTTTCTGGTTGGGGCGCTCGACGAGGATGACCTGGTGGATCAGCACGCTGCCGTCGGGCTTTTCCTCCCATTTCTCGTGCTCGACCGTGCTGGCATAGGGCAGTTCCTGGCCGAGCTGGAGATAGAGCTGCTCGCGGGTGATCTCGGTTGCCAAGAGGCGGGTCGGCAGGTCGGAGAGCTGGTCGTCGGGATAGTGCCAGGGGCCGGCGGGCACGCGCTCGGCGAAGACCTTGCGCAGGTCTTCCAGCCCGTCGCCGGTGCGGGCCGAGACCATGAAGGTGTCGGTGAAGCCATAGGCGGTGTTCAGCTCGGCCGTCAGTTCCAGCAGGCGGCTGGGCTGGGTGGCGTCGATCTTGTTGAGGATCAGCAGCGCGGGACGCCTGGTCTCGGCCAGGTTGCCCAGGATCGCCCGTGTGTCCTTGTTGATGCGGTCCAGGCTGGCATCGACCAGCAGGGCGACGAGGTCGGCGTCCCCTGCCCCGGTCCAGGCCGCCTTGACCATCGCCCGGTCCAGCCGGCGGCGCGGCGCAAAAATGCCGGGCGTGTCGACATAGATCAGCTGGCTCTGCCCCTCGATAGCGATGCCGAGCACGCGGCTGCGCGTCGTCTGCGGCTTGGGGCTGACGATCGCGACCTTGGCGCCGACCAGGGCGTTCAGCAGGGTCGACTTGCCGGCATTGGGCGCGCCGATCAGCGCGATGAAGCCGCAGCGCGTGGTGTCTTCGCTCATGGCTGCGCCTCCGCCCGGACGACGCCCAGCCGGCGCAGCATGGCGAGCGCGGCCGCCTTCTCAGCCGCGCGCTTTGAGGAACCCTCGGCCCGGGCCGGCTCCAGCCCCTGAACCTCGACCTTGACCTCGAACACCGGATCGTGCGCCGCGCCGGCCGTACGGACGACGCTGTAGGACGGCAGCGGCCGGCCATGGCCTTGTGCCCATTCCTGCAAAGCAGTCTTGGGCTCGACCGGCATTTCCGAGACCGCGCCGACCTGCCCGGCCCAGCTTTGCCGGATGAAACGCTCCGCCACGTCCAGGCCGCCGTCGAGATAGAGCGCGGCAATCACCGCTTCCGTGGCGTCGGCGAGGAACTTCGGATGATTGCGCGCCCCTGCGGCGGCGTCCGCCGGCGCCAGGATCAGATAGCTGCCGAGGCCGATGCTCCGCGCTACCTCGGCCAGCGCTTCTCGGCGGACCAGCATTGCGTGCCGGGGGCCGAGTTCGCCTTCCTTCGCCTTGGGAAATGTCTCCATCAGCAGCTGGGCCATGACGAGGCCCAGCACCCGGTCGCCGAGGAACTCCAGCCGCTCATTGTCGACGGCATCGGCGCGGCCGTGCCCAGCGGCCGAATGGGTCGTCGCCTGGACGAGAAGCCGGGGGTCGCGAAAGCCGTGGCCGAGCGCGCGTTCGAGCGCGGAGAGATCCGCCGGCCAAGCCTCAGTCTTCAATTCACCGGTCCGAAGAACCGGCCGAAGCGCAGCGTCCAGGGCCAGCGCCAGATCTCCCACAGATGCGCGCCCGCCGTCAGCGAGATGAAGCGGCGGTCGGCGCGTCCGACCAGGTTGTCCACCGGCACGTAACCCAGATCCAGCCGGCTGTCGTTGGAATTGTCCCGGTTGTCGCCCATGGCGAAGAAGTGGTCGGCCGGCACCTCGAACACGCCGGTATTGTCCTGCGGATAGGAATCCTCCGGCACTTCCGTCGGCGTGCCCAGAATATGGTGCTTCACCCCGTCCGGCAGCGTTTCGATATATTGATAACGCACGTCGTCGAGGGGGCGGCCATAGCGTTCGTCCCACTCATGTTCGGTATAGTCCTCGATCCGCTCGCGCTTCGACGGCTCGCCGTTGATCGTCAGAACGCCGTGCACGACCTGGATCTTGTCGCCCGGCAGGCCGACGATCCGCTTGATGTAATCCTCGCCGGTACGCGGATTCACGAACACCGCCACATCGCCGCGGTTTGGCAGGCTGCCGAACAGCCTTCCGTGCAGGAAGCCGGGTGCGAAGGGCAGCGAATGGGCGCTGTAGCCGTAGGAGAATTTCGAGACGAAGACATAGTCGCCGGTCAGCAGGGTCGGCGTCATCGAGCCCGACGGGATATTGAACGGCTCGAAGGCCATCGTGCGGATGACCAGCGCGATCAGCAGCGCATAGACCACCGTGCGAATCAGCTCGCCGATGCTTTCTTCTTTTTTCGCCGGAACGGCGGTCTTGCTCATACTGTGCTCGCTCGCATTGCTCATGATGCTGGCTCCGCCGGAATCGCCGAAATGATCACCATCGCCTGCGCCAGAGGCGGCTCGTCCGAAATCGTCAGATCGATCCGCGCCGTCATTCCGGGCGGCGTGATCGCCTTCAGCCGTTCCAGTGCCCCGCCCGTCAGCACCATGGGCGGCCGCCCGCCCGGCAGATTGACGACCCCCATGTCCCGCCAAAAAACCCCGGCCCGCCTCCGCTTCAACTCGAAGGAGGCGGGCCGCGGCGGTTCAGGCGGCCGCTCGCAGCTGCGACTCGCTCACCCACCAGCCGTGCGCCTGCGGTCGCAGGCGGTGCGGAATCGTGATGCGCGCCACCGGTCCTGCGGCGACTCGCCCGGCATCGAGGATCCAGAGGGCGTGCCGGAAGTCCGCAGCCCCCAGCTGCTCATCGACGATCGCCAGCAGCCAGCCCTCC
>CAZNNJ010000659.1:0-3757 GCA_964574305.1 uncultured Rhodospirillales bacterium
GGCGCCGGGGCGGGTTGGGGGAAAGAATTCCGGGAGGCGGCAGGGCCGGGGCAAGGAGGGCCGCCAGACCGATCAGCTCGGCCCCGCCGGCGCGGTAGCCATGAAGGAAGATGAGGAGCGGGCGCGGCGCCCCGCCGGAAGCCGGAGCTCGCGACGGGCCGGAAAGCTTGGGAATCTGTGTGTCGGTCATGAGGCCTGCTTGTCGCTGGCCGGAGGAGTTGTGTCAATCCGGACGGTTATTTCGCGGACCGCCGACTGCCGGCTGTCTCTTTGTGCACGTCCGGTTCAAAAACGACACGCAGCCGCGTACCGGTTGCCCGCGCGAAGCGCTCGAGCGTCCGCGTCGAAGGCTTTGCACGACCGCTTTCGAGGCGCGCGATCACAGTCTGCGTGGTGTTCATCCGGCCGGCGACCTCTTCCTGGGTCAGGCCGGCGCGCGACCGCGCGTCGATCAGCGCGGAAGCAATCGCGAACTCCTCACAAAGCGCCTCGTACTCAGCCTTGTAGCCGGGACGCTTCAGCCATTCCTTGTGAAGTTCATCGAGAGACGAACCGCTCATGTCACCTCCTTCGCCCGCTCCAGGGCCAGATCAATTTCCCGGCGGGGCGTCTTCTGTGTCTTCTTCACGAAAACACGCACGACCACGACCCGCCGCCCGCTTGCCGTTACATAGAGCGCTCTCGCAATACCGTCGCGGCCGATCAGTCGAATTTCCCAAAGCCGCCCCTCGATATGCTTTACATGCGGCTCTCGTACCCGCTCGATGCCATGAGCTTGGATCAGTTCGCCGATGCGCCGAAATTTCGCCAACATTTCGTCCGGCATGGCATTAAGCTCGGCCGTTACCGCGGCGTTCAGCGTCTCCACCTTCCACATAAGATCGATATAGCAAAAAAGCTATAAAAGGCCACCTAATTTCAACCGACTGCCATTCGACGGCAACAGAATGATCGTCACCCGCTTCGCCCCCAGCCCGACCGGCTATCTGCATCTGGGCCACGCCTATTCGGCGCTGATTGCCGAGCGGGCGGCGCGCACGGTGCAAGGGCGGTTACTGCTGAGGATCGAGGATATCGACACCGGCCGCAGCCGGCCCGAGTTCGAGGCGGCGATCATGGAGGACCTGGCCTGGCTGGGCATCGCCTGGGACGGCGCAGTCAGGCGCCAGTCCGACCATATGGACGATTACCGCGCCGCGCTGGACCTGCTGGAGGGGAAGGGCGTCACCTATCCCTGCTTCTGCTCGCGCAAGGACATCGCCGCGGCGCAGACCGCCCCGCACGGGCCGGGCGCCGCCTATCCCGGCACCTGCCGCCATCGCGCGCCGGGGGATCGGGCCCAACGGATCGCGGCGGGGCAACCTTATGCCATCAGGTTGGACGTCGCCGCCGGCCTCGGGCTGACCGGCCCGCTCACCTGGCACGATTGCCGTGCCGGCACGGTCGCGGCCACGCCGGACCTGGAGGGCGACCCGGTGATCGCCCGGCGCGACACGCCGACTTCCTATCACCTGTCGGTGACGGTCGACGACCATCTGCAAGGCGTGACCCTGGTGACGCGCGGCGAGGACCTGTTCCCCTCGACCCATATCCACCGGCTGCTGCAAGGGCTGCTGGGCTATTCACCGCCCGCCTATTGTCACCATCGCCTGCTCAGGAATACCGAAGGCGCCCGCCTGTCGAAACGCGACGGCGCCACTGCCATCCGGGTTCTCCGCGCGGAGGGAAAAACGCCGGCGGAGGTCCGGCGGATGGCTAGTGCCTCAGGCCCCTGACCACCGCCGCGTAATCCGGCTCGCCATCCGGGTCGAGCAGGCCGTGGCGGGCCAGGAAGTCGATCAGGACCAGGTTGACGTTGAACTTGAAGTCGTCCGTCTCGCGCAGGATTTCGACGACGCGGGCGATCGGCATCAGCTCGAACCGCTCGACCTCCCCGTCATTGCCGACCGGGACCACGCCCTGCGGCAGTTCCAGGTCATAGACGAACAGCGTGTCGTTGCGCAGGCCTTCGGGCAGAGAGAGGCGATAGGTTACCTGGCTGACCGCTTTGGCTCGGGCGGCAATCTGGGCCGGCAGGCCCGCCTCCTCCTCCGCCTCCTTGATCACGGTTTCGGCGGCGCTGTAACCCATGGTGATGCCGCCGGCGACGAGATGGTCGAGCTTGCCCGGCGCCACCTGCCGGTCCCGGGCACGGTGGCCGACCCACAGATGCAGCCCCATGTCCGTGTTCACAAAGCCGTTCACATGAATGCCGAAAGCCGGCAGCCCCAGCCCGGGCAGGCCGGCGCGATCGATCTCGGCGCAGGGGCCGGCGCCCCATTTGCGCAACACCGGAGTGAGCTCGCCCCGCCTCGGCGCCATCAGCTGTGCCTCCTCCAGCGCTTGCGCGATTTCGGCCAGACGTGTGCTGACCGCGATGAATCCTCCGCCGGCGATGCCGACCCCGTCCTCCGTTCGCCTGGCGAGGCCGTGCGCATCGAGGAAATTGGCGGTTTCCGGCTTCACCCAGCCGACAGCATGGCCGGAAATGCAGAAGCGGCGATAGTCATGTGCGTCGAAGCGGTTGCATGCCTCGACATGGCGGAGCAATGTCATGGTCAACCTCCGGTTTTTCCAGAGCCTACGCCGAATCCGGAGCCTGTCTCAAATTTCTTGTGAAACGCCCCGGAATATCAGCGAAACGCCATGAGCAGCTTCCTTCCCGCATTGGTCATAATCTCAGCCCTGACCACGCTGTCGATTCTGCTGTTCGGCGTCATCACCATGATCCGCGGCGGCGATTTCAACAGGCGCAACTCCAACAAGCTGATGCGCGCCCGGGTCATCATGCAGGGCGTGACCCTGGCGCTGCTGGCGCTGCTGTTCCTGACGAAGGTGAGCTAGCCGGCCCGGCTATAGGCCTCGAACGTGTCCGCGCCCAGCCGGCGACTATCCGTCAACTTGAAGCGCGGCGCGTCGGCCACCCGGTCGATACCCAGTCCGGCGATGGCTGGGATACCGTCGCCGCCGATGATCGCGGGCCCGCGGAACAGCGCCACCTCATCGACCAGCCCCTCGGCCAGGAAGGAGGCGGCGAGCTTGCCCCCGCCCTCCACCATCAGGCGGGTGAGGCCCGCCTCGCCCAATCCCTGCAAAGCCTCGACGACCGAGATCCGGCCGCTCTCGCCGGCCGAGGTCGCGATCAGCTCGATGCCGAGTTCGCGTAGCGCCTTAGCCCGCTCGACAGCCGACTCTTCCACCGTCTCGGCCAGGGTGACGATCCAGGTCGGCACGGCACGAGCGGTCGCGATCAGCTGGCGGGTCAGCGGCAATTGCAGGCGGGAATCGAACACGATCCTGACCGGCGGGCGCAGCGGCAGGCCGGGCAGGCGGCAGGTCAGGTGCGGATCGTCGGTCGCGGCGGTGCCGGAGCCGACCGCAACGGCGTCATGGCTCGCGCGCAAGCCATGGGCAAAAGCCCGCGCATCCTCTTCGGTGATCCATTGGCTGTCGCCGTTATGGGCGGCGATCCGCCCGTCCAGCGTCGCCGCCAGCTTCAAGGTCACCATCGGCCGGCGCTCGGCGAGCCGGGTGAGGAAACCGCGATTGAGCGCCGCCGCCTCATCGGCCATGAGCCCGCTCTCGACCGAAATGCCGGCCTCCTGGAGGCGGGCCAGCCCGCGGCCGGAGACGCGCGGGTCGGGATCGACCATCGCCGCGATGACCCGGGCGACACCAGCCTCGGCCAGCGCGTCGGCGCAGGGGCCGGTCTGGCCGG
>CAZNNJ010000660.1:0-3751 GCA_964574305.1 uncultured Rhodospirillales bacterium
GGGGACCCGTTCCGACCGCCGCGCCGCGCCGGATGGCGCCGGAGAACGCGAGCAGCGCCTGCCATGCCCTAATCATTTCGGGCATATCCGGCCATGCCCTCCCCGACCCATCGGCATTGCTGCCATGTCGCCACGATCGCTTGACGCGACCAGCCCGGGCATACACTGTTTGCCACGTTGATGTCGACCGGCAATGACGGGCATTCGTGACGCCGCCGCGAGCGCTGTGATCCGAACCAAGTTTCGACGCATAGACGGCGTCAAGGCTCAGCGTCAGTCTGTCTGTCAGCGTCTGGTGCACGCTGAAAAAGCCCTGATTGCGCACCTCGGACGGCAACGCCGTGGAATAGTTCTGGGTGTCGCAAATGCCGGTGCTGGGACCTCCGGTCGGTGTCGTCTGGCGCGGAATAGCGGCACCATTGTACGGATAGGCATAAACGCTGACGGTGGTGGCGCTGGAGGTGGAGATCGTCGCCACCGGGCAACTGACCAGATCCTGGAAATTGCCGCCAAGCGACGGATACGGCACGGTCTGGCCGTTCGCGTCGCCTGGGCCGGTACGGGACCCCGGAAGGCGCCTGATTCCGCGTTCGGCATAGGTCATGACGACCGTGTTCATGTCGGTGACCGGGGGGAAGGCAATGTGGACCGAAGGCCGATCCTGGTCCGGCACCAGCGTGAATTTGGCGACGAACCGCGCATGGACGGGGCGGCCTTCCACCTCGAACGGCACGAACCTCCATGCCCGGATGCGGGCGATCGCCAAATCGCTCACCGCCGGCGGCGGCTGGGGATCGGCCGATGGGAGCAATTTTACAGTGCCGGGATACCCCGCCCGATCGATCACGATCTCGAAATCCTGATCCCAATATGGATGATCGACGTCGACGCCCGGAAGCCGGATCAGCCCTTTCAGCCGCTCCGGTTCGCCGGTGGGCAGATGCGGATAGACTTGGTCGCCCGCGAAACTGACCGGGTGGAAATACCCGCCGGGCCGCAAACCCCACCAGACCAGCACCAGGATCGCCACCGCGGCCGCCACTTGGCCGGCAACCGCCAGACGCCGCATTCCCGGCGAAATCCGCTTCCCGCGCCTCGTCGCCGGCCGCGTCATAGGTCCCCCGAAGCGAGATATGCGGGATGCATCAGCGCGTGCAAATCCTGGCCGTTCGCGATTCGTGTTGCATAGCCGACGAGACCGGGCGTTGCTAATGGATTTTCGGACGAGAGCGGAAGCGGACCCGCAGCCAGGCTGGCGCCGGCCGATTTGCATCGCACGGACTCGCTGGAAGATATTGTGTTCCAGTAAGATGAAAATGGCATTCGCGGTCCGCGGCGCCGTAAAGGGAGGGAAACACATGACCTATCAGCCGGTCGCGAAGACGACCGCAATTCAGCCCGGGCCGATGAATTCCGTGGCCGCGGGCGGCAAGAAGCTGCTGCTCGCCCATGTCGACGGGGCCTTCTATGCCATGCAGCAGAGATGCCCGCATCTGGGCGGCAATCTCAGCCGCGGCAGGCTTCACGGCAAGACCGTGACCTGTCCGCTCCACAAGGCGACATTCGACCTTGCCACCGGGGAGGTGATCGACGTCGCGCATCTGCTCTTCCTCAAATTCAAGACCAAGCAGGCCGCCACCTATCCGGTCAGGATCGACGGGGACGCGGTGATGGTGGACGTCTAGCAGCGGCCCGTTGGCGGTGCATTTCGACACCACTACTTGTCGTTTGTCGTCAGGTTCTTCTCGTCGGTATTGACGACGAACACGGCGAGCAGGCGCGCCGGTTCGGTCTTGCTGGCATTTTCGCTGACTCCGTGATGGTCGCCGGGATTTTCGGAAAAGCTTTCGCCGGCACGATAGATTTTCACCGGTCCGTTATTGACCTGGCTGCGGATCGCGCCCTCCAGGACTGTCGCATAGATGAAGGCCGAGGCCGGGTGGGTGTGGCCGGGCGATGTGCCTCCCGGCCCATATTCGACAAGCACGCCCTTCAGGCTTTTGCCCGGGACGTTCGGAAGCGCGTGGTCATAGACCAGCGTCACTTTCGACGTGTCGTCCGAGGCATCATGGGCCAGCACTTCGCCAGTCCAAATCGTCGTGAATGCGATCACGCAGAGAAGTCCTTTGAAAATGTCTGCTCTCCTGTTGGGGTGAAAAACGCAAATGGGAGGCGCCGATCCGGGGATGCGGCGCCCCCTCTTCGGCTGCTTACTTCTGGCTGACATGCTGGCTCAGCCAGTCCTCGAACCGCGTCGCGCCGAGATGGGCGCCGGCGTCCGGCGTGAGCGACCGGTCGTCCACGTCGACGCCGTAATAGCCGGCGTGAACATCCGTGATCACCGCGCGCGGATCGCGCGTGGCGGTCAGGAACTGCCGGACGGCCTCGTCCAGCGGCATCCGGGTCGGCCCGGCAATCTCGACCATGCCGTTCAGCGGCGCGGCCAGCGCGGCGGCGGCCATCGCGTCGGCCACATCCTCGGCCGCCATGGGCTGGAACAGGGCGGGTGACATGTGGACCTTGTCCCCATCGGTGCCGATCTGGGCGATCTGGCCGACGAATTCGAAGAACTGCGTCGCCCGCACGATGGTGTAAGGGATGCCGGACTCCTTGATTATCGTCTCCTGGACCAGCTTGGCCCGGAAATAGCCGCTGGCCTGAAGCCGCTCGGTGCCGACGACGGACAGGGCGACATGGTGCGCCACGCCGGCGGCCTTTTCCGCGGCGGCCAGGTTGCGCCCCGACGCCTTGAAGAACGCCATGACCGGCTCGTCCGCGAATGAGGGCGCGTTCGCCACGTCGACGACGGTGTGGGCGCCGGCCAGCGCCTCGGCCAGTCCCTCGCCGGTGACGGCGTTGACGCCGGACCTGGACGACGCCGCCATCACCTCATGGCCGGCATTGCGCAGCCGGCTCACCAGCTTCGTTCCGATGAGGCCGCTGCCTCCGATAACCACGATTTTCATGACTGCTCTCCAAAAGGGTCGGCGAACCATCGCGGCCGACGCGAGCAGAATGTGCGCAAGGCTGGTACAAGTCCTTGCGGCTTTCTTCAATTCTCATTGGATTTTGGTTGTTACGATATCCAAAGAAGGGGCGGCTGTTCCGGCGATGTGCCGCCGGCGAGGGGTTCAGGTGCAATTCGCGTTCACAGACCATGTGCTCGATCCCGACCGGCGGGAGCTGACCCGGGGATCGGAGCCGATCGCCATCGGGCCGCAGGTCTTCGACCTGCTGCTGTGCCTGGTGCGGAACCGCGAGCGGGTCGTCGGCAAGGACGAGCTGCTGGACCTGGTGTGGGGCGGGCGGGTTGTCTCGGAATCGACACTGGCCAGCCATATGAATGCGGCCCGCAAGGCGATCGGCGACAGCGGCGACGAGCAGCACCTGATCCGCACGGTCGCCCGCAAGGGGTTCCGTTTCGTCGGCGAGGTGAGCGAGATACAGAAGCCGGGCAGGGCCGGCGCCCCGGCGACCGCGCCACCGGACGAAGCACCGGTGCCGCTGCCCGACAGGCCCTCCATCGCCGCCCTGCCGTTCGTCAATCTGAGCGGCGACCCTGAGCAGGCCTATTTCACCGACGGCGTGGTGGAGGACATCATCGCCGCCTTGTCGCGCCATCGCTGGCTGTTCGTCATCGCCCGCAACTCCAGCTTCACCTACAAGGGCCGGGCGGTGGACGTGAAGCAGGTGGGCCGCGAGCTGGGCGTGCGCTATGTGCTGGAAGGCAGCGTGCGCAAGGCCGCCAACA
>CAZNNJ010000661.1:0-3750 GCA_964574305.1 uncultured Rhodospirillales bacterium
TCACCGCAACGCGCCGCTCATGCGCGCGCCGCTCCTTCGGAATGGCAAGCTTCATTACGTCGGAAAGTCCTTGCGCGAGACTCGACAGGCTAGAAATTCGGTGCCGCACCTTGCCGCAACGGCCAGCCTTTGCAAAGGAAAAGATGGCTTTGCGCGGGCCCGGGCGGCATGCTTGGAAGAAGCATCATCTAGAAGATGGACCAGCCCCACCAAGATCGGAGCCGAGGCGATGAAAAGACCGTTCCTGGCATGGGTCGCCCTTATCCTGCTTGCCCTGGCGACGTCGCCGGCCACCGTCCGCGCTGATTCGGCCGATCCGGACGACGACGCCAAGGTCGCCGCCATCGGCCAGGTGCTGGACCGGCTGCACGCGGCGGCGGCGAAGGCCGACGGCAAGGCCTATTTCGACCTCTATGCGCCCGATGCCGTCTTTATCGGCACCGACGCGTCGGAGCGCTGGACGATGGACCAGTTCCGCGCCTATGCCCTGCCGCTGTTCGCCAAGGGCAAGGGCTGGACCTACACGCCGCGCCTGCGCCATGTCACCATCGGCAGGGTGCCGTGCAGCTGCGTCGCCTGGTTCGACGAGATATTGGACAGCGCCTCGTACGGCACCAGCCGGGGCACGGGAATGGTGACGCTGACGCCGTTCGGCTGGAAGATCGAGCAATATGCGTTGACCTTCCCCATTCCCAACGACCTGGCGAAGGAGATGACCGGCAGGATCAAGGCATTCGAAGGCAAGCAGAATTGATCGCGACAAAAAAGGCCGCCGGGGTTTTCACGGCCTTCTATTTCACAGCCTGTATATCCACATGAGAGCAACACCGGCCGGTTTTGCCAGGACCAGTCTTTCTGAAGGGATGCACAATGACTGTGGAACGGACCCCGAGAACGAACACCTCGCCTCAGCATGTCGAGGATTTGTTCGCGCCCGAGCTGTTCGCCACCGAGGCGTCGTCATTCTCCATCGATTCCGGCGTGGTCTCGATCACCTTCGCCTCGCACCGCTATGACCATGGCGAGGCGCCGCCGGCGCTGAAGTCGATCGTCGTCGGCCGCGTCGTGCTGCCGCCGGCCGGGGCCAAGAAGCTGGCTGCCGCGCTCTACGACTTCCTGGCCAAGAACGGCATGGAACCGGTGCAGCGCCCGAAAGAGCCGACCGGGGTCCAATAGTCCGCCGGTCCAGGCGGCGCGGCCATGGAGTGCAGCGGCGGCGAATGATACTCCTCGCATGACGCTCGGAATTTTGGCGGGCAATTCTCCGGTGAGCGCCCCGACGCGTTACGCCGGCGTTCCGCGGTCATGGGAGGAAAGACATGAGTGACGCTGACGAGATCGAGTCGATCCGGCAATTGAAGTATCGGTATTTCCGCTTTCTCGACCAGAAGCGCTACGACGATCTGGCGGAATTGCTTATCCCGGAATGCACCTTCTCCTATCACTCCGGAACCCATTCCTTTCCGAACCGCGACGTGGCGCTGGCTTTCCTCAAGGAGCGCATGAACAAGCCTGAGTGCCTCAGCCTCCATCAGGGCCATCACCCCGAGATCACGCTGCTGAACCCGACCGAGGCCACCGGAATCTGGTATCTGCAGGATGTCGTCTTCTTCCTGGACGAGCGCACCCGGCTCGACGGCAACGGCTGGTACCAGGACCGCTATGTGATGATCGGAGGCGACTGGAAGATTGCCCATACCGGCTACGACCGCAGCTTTGAGATCACGACCCCGCTTCCGGACAATGCCCTGGTCTTCAACGGCTTTGCCGAGGGTGGCGCGTTCCGGGCCGCCGCTGGGTTCTAGGCCTGGGCCGGTTCGTCGCTCCAGCCGCCGAAGCGGTACGTGCTGGTGACGAAGGCGGAGGTGGTGTCGCCGTCGATGAAGCGGGCGACATTGTCCATCTCGCGCTTCAGATGCGCCTGGAACGTCTCCTCCGAGCCGTTCGCCTTCCAATAGACCAGGTGGTCGGTCAGCGCCTCGATCGGGTAGCATTCGTCGACGATGCCGTCGAGCGGCGGCGCGCCGACCGTCAGTGCGCGGGTGACGATGTTCTGGCCGTAATAGAACGTGTCCTGCGTCGCCGGCCCGACCACGGTCTGGTCGCGCATCCAGATCTCCAGGAAGCCGTCATAGGCGATGCCCGGCAGCTTGCTGAACAGGGCGATCTGGGAAAAGCCGCGCACGCGCTCGCCATCGGCGTAGGTCTGGGCGATCGGCAGCACGACCGATTCGGCCACGGCATAGCCGGCGATACGGGGCGTCGCCGCCTCCAGCACCGCCTCGTGCGGCGCCCTGGCATGGGCGGCGTTGAGCCAGAACGAGACCACCGCCGACGGCATCGGCCGCATCTTCTCGAGCCTCATCCCGGCGCCCGGCGCCACTGCCTCGTCCACCACATGAACCTGCAGGCGCCGCGCCCCCTTGGCGACAAGCTGCCGCTGCACCGGCCCCAGCAATTCGGCATTGAACTCCGCCAGCGGCTTTGCGGTGTCGTTCCACAGCAGATAGATCAGCTTTTCCATTCGGCCCTTCCCATGATTATGCCGCCCTCTTTATCGTCTTTCGTGGGATCAAATCGAGCGTCATGCTGGGTTTAAGGAACAGGGCGGATTTACAGAGCAGGATGAGCGATACGACCTTCCCGATGGCCGCGCTGGCCGGCCGCGGCTTCGCCCGCGTCGCCGACGCCGCCCTGTCGCAGGGCAACGCGATCGAGTTGTTGCGCGATGGGCCGGCGAATTTCCCGCGCTGGCTCGACGCCATCGCCAGGGCCGAGCGCTGCGTTCATCTCGAAAACTATATCCTGGACGACGACAGGATCGGCACCGCCTTCGCCGACGAGTTGATCGAGGCGGCGGCGCGCGGGGTCAAATGCCGGGTGCTCTATGACTGGATGGGCTGCCGGATGCGGACCCGGCCGGCCTTCTGGGACAGGCTGCGCGAGGGTGGGGTCGAGGTCCGCTGCTATAATCCGCCGCGCCCGGGCAACCCGATCAGCTGGATCAGCCGCGACCACCGCAAGGTGCTGTGCGTCGACGGGCACATCGCCTTCACCGGGGGGCTGTGCGTCGGCGACGACTGGATGGGCTATCCCGGCCGGGGGATTCCGCCCTGGCGCGATACCGGTATCGTCGTCCGCGGCCCGGCCGTCACCGATATCGATGCCGCCTTCGCCGACAGCTGGAAGACCGCCGGGCCGGCGATCCCCGCCCATGAGCTTGCCGGCCGCAAGCCGCAGCCCAAGGCCGGCGACCTCAAGGCCTGGGTCGTCGCCGGCAAGCCCGACGAGATGAGCTTCTACCGGCTGGCGGAGCTGGTGGCCGAGATCGCCGAGGACTCGCTGTGGCTGACCGATGCCTATTTCGTCGGCACCACCGGCTATGTCCGCGCGCTGTGCGGCGCCGCGCAAGCCGGGGTCGATGTGCGGCTGCTGGTGCCGGGGTCGAACGACTGGCCGGTGGTGGGCGCCCTGTCGCGCGCCGGCTATCGGTCGCTGCTGGAGGCCGGGGTCCGGGTGTTCGAATGGAACGGCCCGATGCTGCACGCCAAGACCGCGGTCGCCGACGGCTGCTGGTCGCGCGTCGGCTCAAGCAACTCCAACCTCGCCAGCTGGACCTCCAACCGCGAGCTCGACGTCACCGTTCTGGACACGGGCTTCGCCGGTCAGATGATGGCGATGTATGAGAACGACCTGGAGAATGCGACCGAGATCGTTCTCCATGCCGGCAAGGGGCCCGGCCCAAAACCC
>CAZNNJ010000662.1:0-3744 GCA_964574305.1 uncultured Rhodospirillales bacterium
GAGGATGCCGATGGCGATGTAGAGCATGGTGGGGTCGGTGACGATCCGCGTCTGGAGAAAGCCGAGCCCGCTGACCCGCTCGACCTGCCCATAGCCGCCACAGGTCGGACACGTCTTAATCTTAGTCCCCGGCTCCGCACCGCTCCCGCCGCAGTGATCGCAGTGATCCAGCCGCGAAAACTCAATGACGCGCTCGGTTTCCCGAGCGACCTCAGCCAGTTCAATTTCGACCTCCACCTGCAGATCGCGCCCGCGATCGCGACGCCCGGTGAGTCCGCCGAAGAGATCGCCGAACATGCTGAAAATGTCATCCACCCGCATGTGCGAGAAATCATGCCCAGCGGTTCCTGATAAACCCGCATGACCGAATCGGTCGTAACGCTGCCGTTTGTCGTTGTCGCCCAGGACCTCGTATGCCTCTGCCGCCTCCTTGAACTTGACCTCCGCCTCCGGATCCTCGCGATTGCGGTCGGGGTGGTACTTCATGGCAGCCTGGCGATAGGCGCGCTTGATCTCGTCAGGCGACGCTTCGCGCGCCACGCCGAGAACATCGTAATAATCGCGCTTACGGGCCACCGTTAAGTCATCCTATCGAGCCGCGCCGCCCCAAAAAGCACAGGCACAAAGGCCATTGGCCGCGGCGCCGCCAAAGCCTTCGTGCCTGCCCTGAATTCTTCCAGCGCAAATCACACTTACTCTATCGGACGGCGCCGCTCAGTTCCTTGTCTGCATCCTTTTCCTTGAGCTCGGTCACCATCACGTTGGTCGTCAGAAGCAAGCCGGCAACGCTGGCAGCGTTTTGCAGGGCCGAGCGCACCACTTTGGCTGGATCAACCACGCCCGCTTTCACCAGATCGGTGTATTCGCCCTTGCGAGCGTCGTAGCCGAACGAGCCGCCTTTTTCCTGAATCGTCTCGACCACAACGGCGCCGTCCTGCCCACTGTTCTCAGCGATCTGGCGCGTCGGGGATTCGAGCGCCTTCAGGACGATCTGCATTCCGAAGCGCTCATCGCCTTCCGCGTGCTGCATGGCCTTGCGGATCGGCTCGATGCATCGCAGCAGCGCCACGCCGCCGCCGGCCACAATGCCCTCTTCCCACGCGGCCTTCGTCGCATGGAAGGCGTCGTCCACCAGGTCCTTGCGCTCCTTCACTTCCGTTTCCGTCGCGCCTCCGACGCGGATCACGGCCACGCCGCCGGTCAGTTTGGCCAGCCGCTCCTGCAGCTTCTCGCGGTCATAGTCGCTGGTGGTCTTCTCAATCTGGGCACGAATCTGGGCGGCGCGGGCCTCGATGTCGCTCTTCGTGCCGGCGCCGTTGATGACCGTCGTGTTTTCTTTTTCCACGATGACCTTCTTGGCCCGCCCGAGCTGTTCGAGCGTCACGTTCTCGAGCTTCAGGCCGCGGTCCTCGCTGATGAATTCACCGCCGGTCACGACCGCCAGGTCGCCCATGATCGCCTTGCGACGGTCGCCGAAGCCAGGCGCCTTGACGGCGCAGCACTTGAGAATGCCGCGCAGCTTGTTCACCACCAGCGCAGCCAGTGCCTCGCCATCCACATCCTCCGCAATGATCAAGAGTGGCTTGGCGATGTTGAGAATTTTCTCCAGCAGCGGAACGAAGTCGCGGATGCTGCTGATTTTCTTCTCATACAGCAGGATGTAGCAATCCTCCAGCACGCACTCGAGCGTGGCCGGATCGGTCATGAAGTAGGGTGAGATGTAGCCCTTGTCGAACTGCATCCCCTCGACGACTTCTTTCTCGGTCTCAAGGGTCTTGCCTTCTTCGATGGTGACGACGCCTTCCTTGCCTACCGCTTCCAGAGCATCGGCCAGCAGCTTGCCCACGGCTTCATCGCCATTGGCCGAGATCGTCCCGACCTTGGCCACGTCGTCCTTGCCCTTCACCTTGACAGACTGCTTGGCGATCTGCTCGACGGCGATCTCCACCGCCCGGTCGATGCCGCGCTTCAGACCCGTGGTCGAGGCGCCGGCAGCGACGTGCCGCAGGCCTTCATTGAAGATTGACTCGGCCAGCACGACAGCGGTGGTTGTGCCATCGCCGGCGACGTCGCTGGTCTTCGAGGCGACCTCGTTCACCATCTTGGCGCCCATATTCTCGAACGGATTCGGCAGCTCGATTTCCTTGCTGACCGTCACGCCGTCCTTGGTGATGCGCGGCGAGCCCCACGACTTCTGCAGAATGACGTTGCGCCCCGTCGGGCCGAGCGTCGATTTGACCGCCGCGGCCAGCTTGCTCACGCCGGCCTTGACCGACTCGCGCGCCTTCTCATCGAACATCAGTTGCTTGGTAGCCATTCGTTTTTCACCCTTCCACAATCGCCAGAATGTCGCTCTCGCGCAGCACGTAATACTTCGTGCCCGACAGATCCACTTCGGTCCCCGCATACTTCGCGTATAGAACCGTATCGCCAACCTTGACCGACGGCTTGGCACGATTGCCGGTATCCGTCAGCTTGCCCGGCCCCACCGCCAGGACTTTGCCGCGCTGCGGCTTTTCCTTGGCCGTGTCGGGCAGCACGATGCCCCCGCTCGTTCGCTCTTCCGCCTGACTCTGCTCGATGACCACGCGATCATCCAGCGGTTTCAAATTCAGCTTTGCCATGTCCTGTTCTCCGGCTTAAGAAATTCGTTATCATCCGCTTCCTCTCGGTCGCGGCTCTGATTAGAAGTCATCCATCCCGCCCATGTCGTCCATGCCTTCGCCATGGTCGTCGTGCCCGCCGCCGGCCGCTTCCTTCTTGCCCGGCTTGGCCGTAATGCAGCAATCGGTCGACAAGAGCACCCGCGCCACGCTCGACGCATTCTCCAGAGCCGAGCGCACGACTTTCACCGGATCGATCACGCCGTCTTTGACCAGATCGCCGTACTCTCCGGAATCGGCATTAAACCCAAACGTCGGACTCTTGTTGCCGGACACTTTGTGCAGCACGACGCTGCCTTCCACGCCGGCATTCTCGGCAATTGCGCGGATCGGCGTCGTGATCGCTTCGCGAACGATGTCCACGCCCACGGCTTCATCATCGGATTCCGTCTTCACGCCATCCAGCGCCTCGACGCATCGCACCAGCGCCACGCCGCCGCCCGGAACCACGCCTTCCTCGATCGCCGCTCGCGCTGCATGCAGCGCATCCTCGTAGCGCGCCTTCTTCTCCTTCATCTCCGCCTCGGTTGCCGCGCCCACGCGAATCTGCGCCACGCCACCCGCCAGCTTGGCCAGCCGCTCCTGCAGCTTCTCGCGGTCGTAGTCGCTGGTGGTGACGTCGATCTCACGGCGAATCTGCTCGATCCGTCCCTTGATCGCGTTGGACGATCCTGCCCCTTCAATAACCGTCGTATTGTCCGCATCGATATGCACGCGCTTGGCCTGTCCCAGATCTGTAATCGCCACGCTATCAAGCTCAATGCCCAGATCCTTGAAGATCGGCTTGCCGCCCGTCAGGATCGCAATGTCCTCGAGCATCGCCTTTCCCCGGTCGCCATATCCAGGCCCCTTCCCCGCCGCCACCACCTTCGGACGGAGAATAAGTGAGGCGCGCAGGGCGGCCCCTGCCGGCGCGGCGAGGCCGCTCGGCGTTGTTGGTGGCGGTGAGGGCGGAAAGGATGGAGGTAGAATTGCCAGTCATGCCGGCCGCCGAAGCCATGCGACGCAGTGACGAGCCTTTCTGTTCGTGCGAACACCCAACGGCCTCGGCTTGACCCTCAAGTCCAGCTTGATCCGAACC
>CAZNNJ010000663.1:0-3739 GCA_964574305.1 uncultured Rhodospirillales bacterium
AAAGGAGGACAAGCCTGCAAAAACTCAGCGCCGCCGCCATCCTTCTCGCGGCGACCGCTGTTGTCCCGGCCTGCACGCAGAATGCCGACAAGGCCGAGATGGACAAAATGTCCAAGGACGTTTCGGATGCGAAGATGGCTGCTGAGAGCGCTGCCCGCAGTGCGGCTCAGGCTGCCGATGCCGCCAAGGCCGCCCAGCAGGCTGCCGACCAGGCCAGCATGACCCAGTCGCATGCGACTGGCAAAGGCATGCGCAACAAATAATTGTGCAAGGGAGGGCTTCGCTTCGGCGAAGTCCTTTTCCCGGCCGCCGCCCCCTTATAACCAGGGGCCCCTGTCAACGGGTGATGGCGACCGGAATACCGTTACGATCCTTGGCCGCTTGCCGAATCGCCGCCCAGTCCAACCGGCTGGCGGAGTCCTTGGCAGCGGCCAAAATTGTTTTTGTGATCCCCGCCGGATCATCGCAATCGTCGATATTGTCGAGCCCGGGCTGGTTGGCCTGCCGCGGGGTGGGATGCACCTCCAGATAGAGCTGGTCGCGGACCCAGCCCAGCTTCACCGGCTGGTTCACCACCGTCACCTTGGTGCCGACCTTCACCGCATTGTACATCGTCTCGATGTCCTTGTCATACATGCCCATGCAGCCGCGGCTGTCGCGCCGGCCGACGCGGCGCCAGTCGTCGACGCCGTGGATGAGGTAGGACGACCAGCCGAGATAGAGCGCATAGGCGCCGAGCGGATTGTCCGGTCCCGGCGGCACGATCTTGGGCATCCAGGGCTTGTTCGCGATCTCGCTCTTGGTCCGGTACCAGGTCGGGTGGGCGGCCTTGCGCACGATCCGGGTCTGGCCGCTGGGGGTTGTGGTGCCCTCGTCGCCGATGCCGATCGGGAAGGTCAGCGGCTCCCCATCCGGCCTGGCGAAATAGTACAGCCGCATCTCGGCGATATTGACGACGATGCCCTCGTGCGGCGCCTGCGGCAGCAGATGCTGGGTCGGCACCTTGATCTCCCGGCCGGCGCCTGGCACCCAGGGATCGATCACCGGATTGGCGGCGATGATCGCGACATAGCCGACATCGTACTGGTGCGCGATATCGAGCAGGGTGTCCTCGGCGGCCGTCTTGTGAACGGTCGGTTCGCCGATCAGGGCCGGGCTGGCGCCGGCCAGGGGCGCGGACGACAGGGCCGTCAAAAGGGTTACCACGTAAGGGATTCGCGAAACGCTGGTCATAGTAACCCGCTCAGGTTAAAAATTATTCAATGAGATAGTGATTCGTGGACCTTGTTATAGCATGTGGCCGAAAGATTCCCTGACCCCAGCCCGTTCCAGCAAGTCGCATCTGGTTTCAGTAATCGCCGTCGCTTGCCTTTTGATCCATGCCGGTGCCCATGCGGCCGGCACCGCGATCCCGCCCGCGCCCCCGAACGCTCCGCCGGCCGAGGCGCCTGCCGCGCCCGACTGGGAGAAATTCGCCACGGCCAAGGCCGACAAGATCGTCGTCTTCAAGGCGCAGCGGAAGCTAGAATTGGTGCGCAAGGGCGACGTGATCCGCAGCTATTCCATTGCCCTCGGCCGCAATCCGGTCGGCCCGAAGGTCGAGCGCGGCGACGGCAAGACCCCGGAGGGGACCTATTTCATCGACCGGCGCAACATGGAGAGCGAATACCACCTGTCGCTCCACCTGTCCTATCCCGAGACGGCGGACATCAAGCGGGCGGCGGCGCTGAAGGTCGACCCGGGCGCCAATATCCTGATCCATGGCGAGCCCAACATCCTGAACCATGAGGGCAAGGCCAACCTGCTCAAGGACTGGACGGCGGGCTGCATCGCCTTGCACAATACCGACATGGACGAGGTCTGGCGGCTGGTCGACGACGGCGTGACCGTCGAAATCCACCCGTAGTTCGGCCGCCTCAGCGCTGCTTGGCGACGTCCTTCGGATCGACCGCCGGCGCCTTGTTGCCCCAGCTGTTGCGGACATAGGTCGCCAGCGCCGCCACCTGCTCGTCATCCATGCCCAGCCCGAAATCGAGCTCGAAGCCCGGCATCTTCGGCCAGGCCTTGTCGTCCAGGATATCCTCATGCGCGCCGTAGAGGATGCTGTTGATCAGGGTCGCGGGGTCTTGCGCCTGGACGACCGCGTTGCCGACCAGCGGCGGCGATACCTTGGTCGGGTCGGCGTCGGCCGTACGCGGACTGCCCAGGCCGGTCGGCAGGTGGCAGTCGCCGCAGCGCACGGTATAGGCGATCTCACCCTTCTGCATCTGGTCCGCAGGCGGGGCCTTGCCGTCGCCCTGCGCCGCCGGCGGCAGGCTCTTCAGATAGACGGCGATCGCATGCGCATCGGCATCGGTCAGCTTTGAGGTGCTGTTGGTCACGACCTGGGCCATCGGCCCATAGGCGCCGGCGCGGGCATTGTGGCCGGTCTTGAGATAGGCGGCGATCTCCTCGACCGACCAGGCGCCCAGGCCCTGCGGCGAGGAGGTGAGGTTCACCGCCGACCAGGGGCGGACCATGTCCTTGTCCTGCTTGACGATCTCCTGCTCGTGGACGGAGTCGAGGATCGCATCATTATAGCTGCCGCCGGTCAGCGCCAGGCTGGCACGCTCGCCGCCCAGCTGGTTGCGCGGCGTGTGGCAGGCGCCGCAATGGCCCAGCCCCTGAACCAGATAGGCGCCACGATTCCATTCCTCTGACTGGGCAGCGTCCGGCTTGTACGGCCCCTTGGTCAGAAACAGGCTGTTCCAGATGCCGAGCAGGCCGCGCTGGCTGTAGGGGAACGACATTTCGTTGGCCGGCGGGTCGTACTTCACCGGCTTCAGCGTCTTCAGATACGCATAGATCGCGTGGATGTCTTCGTCGGTGACCTTGGTATAGGCGGTGTACGGGAAGGCCGGGTACAGGTGGTCGCCATCGTCGGCGATGCCTTCGCGCATCGCCGTCCTCAGCTGCTCCTCGGTCCAGTTGCCGATGCCGGTCTCCTTATCGGAGGTGATGTTGGCGGTATAGATCGTGCCGAATGGGGTCTTCAGCGGCAGGCCGCCGGCGAATTCCTCGCCGCCCGGGCGCGTATGGCAGGAAATGCAGTCGCCCGCGGTCGCCAGATACTTGCCCTTCTCGACCAGCGCGTCCCCGGGAGCGGCCGCATCCTGCGCGAATACCGGGCTGCCCGTGAAACCGAAAAACCCCACGACGATGGCGCCGGCGAAAGCGCCCTGGCGAAGACGGTCATGCATTGGAAAGCTCCGGTTCAGCGGATCGATTTTCATTTCCCCGGCGCCCGGGGGTGGGCGCCCTCGACAACGATTTAACCGATATTCTCCCGATCCGGTTCGATCAACCCCAAAGCAGCGCTAAAACCGCCCCAGAACGACCCATGCGACAAGCAGCCCCGCCACGAGCAAGCCCGCGAGGGCCAGCCAGAGAGGGGCGAAATAGAGTTCCGCCCACAAAGCCACGGCCGGCAGGCGCCGCCGCCCGGTGATCATCGGGCCGACCAGATTCTCCCGCTTGTAGAGCCAATAGAACAGCACCGCGGCCAGGTGCAGGCCGGTCAGGATAAGCAGCAGATTGAATACGCGGCCATGCAGATGGGCGAAGGCGCGTCCCGTCTCGAAGGAAACGAGCGTATCCAGCGGCCCGGCATTGATGCCGTCGACATCGATCGCAAACAGGCCGAGAACGGTCTGCAGCATCAGAAGGAGAATGAGGACGATGACGCTCCAGCCGCCCACCG
>CAZNNJ010000664.1:0-3708 GCA_964574305.1 uncultured Rhodospirillales bacterium
GCAGACCCCAGCACCAGGCGCCGTGAAAACCGCCGTGCACGAGGATGAATTCGGCCATGTATGCTTGTTCCGTTGCTGTTACGACGCGAGCGGCGCCAGGATGCCGGTCTGGATGTTGGGATAGCCCAGATCCTCGAACGCAATCCGCACCTCCTGCCCGATCGCAAGCCCCCCGATATCCCCGCCGATCCATCGGCTGACAAGCCGCACCCCAGGCGCGTCATCGAATTCCAGTATGACCGGCACGTAAGGCGCGATGGGCTTCAGCGGGGCATGGAGCGCGCGCCGCACGACGGCCCAGGAAAAGAGGCGCGCTTTGCCGCCGATTTCCGTCCAGGTGAAGTCGGCGCCACCGCAGTCCGGGCATTTCGGCCGCGGATACCAGCAGAAAGCACCGCAAGCCGCGCAGCGCGGGAAGACCAGCCTTTGCGACGCGGCCGCGTCCCAGAACGGCTTCAGCGATTTATGGCCAACATCCGGCAGGGGGAAATCCATCACGGCTCAGCCTCCCTTGCCGAGAACGAGGGTCGAGCAGCTGCCGCCGGTGAAGCCGCCATAAACGGCGATCCGCGCGTCAAAGACCTGATTGGCCGCCTCGCCGCGCAACTGCCGCACCAGCTCCACCACATGGGAGATCCCTAGCACATAGGAATGCGACAGCAGCCCGCCATGGGTGTTGAACGGCAGCCCGCCGCGCGCGCGGCCGCGCCTGAAATCGAGCCGGTCGCCTTCGACGAAAGCGCCGCCGCTCCCCTTCTCGCAAAACCCCATATCCTCGATCTGCATCAAGGCGACGATCGTGAACGGGTCATAGACCGCCAGCACGTCGACGTCGGCCGCGCCGATACCGGCCATGCGGTAGGCGGCCGGTGCGCTGAACGCCTGTGGGGTCGCGGTGATGGCGCGATGCTGGGCGAAAAACGTGTCCGCCTCATCAAAGCTCTCGGCGACGCCGCGGACGATCACCGGCTGCTTGGCGCAATCCCGGGCGCGATCGGCCGCCGTCATCACATAGGCCGCGGCCCCGTCCGAGATCAGGCAGCAATCCTCGATCCGGAAGGGATCGATAAACGGCGGCCGGGCAAGATAATCCTCGAGCGCCAGCGGCTTCTCGCGCATCACCGCACCGGGATGGCTGTTGGCGTGGCGCCGGCTGGACACCGCGATGGCGCCGAGCTGCGCCTCCGTCGTGCCGAACTCATGCATGTGGCGGCGGGCGATGGCGGCAAAATAGACCGGCTGGGGATAAAAGCCGAACGGGACCTCGAAACTTCCCTTCATCAGGTCTTCCCGGTGATACTCGCCGGGGCCGCCGGTATTGGCCTTCGTCTGCGACGCCCAATCGACGGTGAAGGCGTTGACGATTACCGAGGCCTTCTTCTGGCGGATCGCCAGCGCCGCTTCATAGGGCGCGGTCCCGGCCCAGGTCATCGCCCCGCCCTCGGCCGAGACCCAGAGCGCGCGATCGGTGCCGAAATGCCGCCGGAAATCCTCGTCGGTGAACTGGTCCTTCATGCCGCCGCGGAACATGATCCCATCCACCTGGTCCGGCCGCAGGCCGGCATCGTCGAGCGCCGCGGCGATCGCCTCGGCCGCCATGGCGATCGGGTCGCGCCCGGAATTGGCGGTATGCGCCGTCTCGCCGACCCCGACGATCGCCACCTCGCCCGCAATGTCTTCGTAAGGGACCACACCGCCCCAATCCCGACTGGTCATGTTCCGTGTTTCGATCCGATCTCGAGCGACAGTCTTTTCAAGGACTGACTGATATGTCAGTTTAGCCGTCCGCCGCCGACGCGGTCAATGCGTGGAACGGCGTGACGAAGAGCAATGGGAGCTGGCGATATGGGGACATGGGATCTGAGCGATCCGGCTGAGCGCAATCTGGGGCTGATTCTGCGGCGGCGCGCGGAACGGATGCCGGAGCGGACGTTCCTGATGGAGGACGCGCGCACGATCCCTTTCGGCGAGGCCAACGGGGCCGTCAACCGCTATGCCGCCGGCCTCGCCGCCCTGGGGCTGGGCCGCGGCGACCGGATCGCGATCTTCATGCACCGGGGGATCGAGTTCATCTTTCTGGTCCTGGCCGCCAACAAGCTTGGCGCCGTCTGGGTGCCGGTGAATACCGACTATAAGGGCGCGTGGCTGGAGGAGACGGTCAATGAGAGCAAGGTCCGTATTCTTGCGACCGACGACGAGTTGCTGCCCCGTGTGCTGGAGGTGCGCGACCGGCTGACCTGCGAGCGCGTGCTGGTCGCCCATGACGGGCCGCGGCCGGCGGGCAACATCGACAGTGTAAGCGATTTCGCTGTCCTCCCGGCGCACGAGCCCGATATGAGCAACATCGCCTATGGCGACACGGCCGCGATCCTGTGGACCTCGGGCACCACCGGCAAGCCCAAGGGCGTGATGCAGAGCCACAATGCCTGGATCAGGGCCGGCGAATCCGGCAACCGCAATTTCAACACCACGGCGGACGATGTCGCCTATAACTGCCTGCCGCTCTACAATTCCGCCGCCTGGTCGGCGAGCATCTTCCGCTCACTGATCGGCGGCATCCCCTGCGCGCTGGACCGCCGCTTCTCGGTTGGCGAATTCTGGAGCCGCATCCGCCATTACGGCGTCACCCAGACCATGTCGCTGGGCGCCATGCATATCTTCCTGTGGCAGGCGCCGGCGCGGGCCGACGATGCCGACAACCCGCTGCGCATCGCCTCGATGGTGCCGATGCCGAACGATCTGATCGGCCCGTTCTGCGAACGCTTCGGCATCGATGCGATCGTCCAGGGCTTCGGCCAGAGCGAGATATTGGGCTTCCTCTCCAAGACCAACCGGCCGGGCCAACCCGCCAAGGCCAACGTGCTGGGCCGGATTGACGGCGACATGGAAAGCAGGCTGTTGGACGATGAGGGCAACGAGGTGGCAGTGGGCGAGCCGGGTGAGTTCTGCGTCCGCGCGCGCGGGCCACACATCATCTTCAACGGCTATTTCGACCGCCCCGACGCGACGGCGGAGTCCTTCCACGGCGAATGGTACCGTACCGGCGATCTCGGCCGGCGCGACGAGGACGGCGACTATTATTTCGTCGACCGCAAGAAGGATTCGATCCGTTACAAGGGGCGCAACGTCTCCTCCTTCCAGGTCGAGATGGTGGCGGCGAAACATCCTTCGGTTGCCGCCGCCGCGGTTTTCGGCGTGCCCTCGGACGAGTTGGAGAGCGAGAGCGAGATCAAGCTCGATATCGTGCTGAAGCCCGGCATGACGGCGACGCCGGAGGAGGTCGCGCGCTTCATCAACGACAACGCCCCCTATTTCCTGGTGCCGCGCTATATCGAGATTCGCGACGCCCTGCCCTACACCCCGACCAACAAGATCGAGAAATACAAGCTGCGCGCCCAGGGCCTGACGCCGGAAGCCTGGGACCGGGTCGCCGCGGGCTTCAAGCTGGCGCGTTGACCCGCCGAAGGACGCCCCGCAATATGGCTCCATGGACGATGTCATAAGAAAAAAGCCGGCGAAGGAGGCAATCCTCGACGCGGCGGTAACCCTGTTCGCCCGGCTGGGATTCGAGGGCGCCAGCTTCAGCGAGATCACCGACCTGTGCGGCGCCAAACCCCGAGTAAGGGGGAAGGCAGACCCCTCGAACGGCATCGTGGGCCTCGTCGTCGTTGCCCAGCAGCCATCTCGCCAGGTTGTAGGCCGAGTTCA
>CAZNNJ010000665.1:0-3691 GCA_964574305.1 uncultured Rhodospirillales bacterium
CCAGAGCAGTTCGCGAATCGGGGGCCTGGCTTTGGCGTGGATGCGCCGGACGGTGGTCTTCGGGTCGGCCATCAGCTTGTGGAAATAGACGTCTTCCACTTGGCCATCGGGCAGCGTGTCTCGGTCGCGGACGCAGGCGCGCAGCAGCTTCTCATAGCGGTCGGTCCAGTAGGCAGCGATGCGATCGGGATCGACCGACTTCGTACGGATGCGGGACGAGTAGGAGACGGAGGTGATCGCCGATTGAATGGAGGCGACCGGATCCCGGTGGTTGATCACGACGGTCGCATCCGGAAATACCCGCTTCAGCGCGACAAGCTGCTCCATGTGCTGCGGGCATTTCATCAGCCACCGATTGGGACCGCGATACCAGGTCAGAACCTGCAGAACCTTCTTCATGTAGCGATAAGAGGACGTTTGATCCGTCGACCAGTAGTGATCTGTCCAGACCGCGCTCGGCGCCACCCATTCGAGAAAGTACGTCGCGAAATCGAGCGCCTGAAGCTCTATGTCCTCGGAAATGTGATCGGGGTCGAACGGATGGATCGCCTTGATCAAGGGAAGCATGGCGTCCATTTCGGCCCAGGACTGACCCGCTCGCGCGTGCCGCGGATCGGTGGCGGGGTCACCGCTCTCCGCGGCGCAAGCGGGAACCGGCCAGAGGGCTTCCCAATAGGGCAGGGCCCGCAACTGATCGTCGGCGCTCAGGAAGTTCTGTAGATATGTCGTGCCCGATCGGGGCAGCCCGGCCACGATCAGCGGACGATCGATCACGATATCGAGGATCTCCGGGTGACGCCGCACGGCATCCTCGACCCGAAGGCGGTTCCCGGCGAAGCGCACCATGTCGGCCAGGGCGCCGTGCCGCGCCAGCTCGGTCAGATCCGTCGACGTGTTGACGGAGTCGACCCATAGACCCAGACGTTCCCGGAAGTCGTCGGCGCCGAAATCGGTCAGGCCGGTCTGCTCGCGCGCCGTGCTCAGGATGCCTTCGACACTCACCGTCGCAGGATGGGCCGCAGCCATCTCCAGGGCGGCTTCCTGACGCTCCGAGAGGATCGGGGTGCGCATATCATAGATGATGGTCTTCGCCATACAGCGTCTGTCCGTTAGGGGGTGCAGTTCGTGGGAGCTAGCGCTGGTATCGGACCAGTACCTTTGCCGCCTGGTCCTGTCGGGAGGAGGCCTCGAATGCCGCCATGAAGTCTTCGCCATCGAACCGGTGCGTGACCATCCCCTCCGCCTGGGCGTTGGACGCGCTCAGATAGGAAAGCACTTCGGGGAACTCGTTCGGGTACCCCATCGCCATCTCGATCGACATCTCCTTCGCCAGGAGAGTCTGGAAGTTCAGCGTCACAGGCTTCTTCTGGACCGCCACGACGATCAGGCGGGCATGAAAGCCCGCGCAATCGACGATTTCGGGGATCACGTTCGGTGCGCCGGACGCCTCGATGAACACGTTGGTCGTTACGAGCGGTTCAGGCGTCCACAAGGTCATCGTGCCGTGCTGGGCTCCGAGCGCCTCGCGCGGGGCCGTCGCCCGTGGATCGAATGCCGCGCGGGCTCCCAGCTGCAACGCCAGCTGGCGGCGGAGCGGCGAAAGATCGAAGACAGCGATATCCTCGACGCCCTGCCGTCTGAGCCCGATCACGATACCGAGCCCGATCGGGCCGGCGCCGAATACCGCCACCTTGTCGCCCGGAGCCACGCGTGCGCGGTTGACGGCGTGAAAGGAAACGGCCAGCGGCTCGACCAGGGCGCCCTGATCGAACGAAACGGCATCGGGAAGGGGCAGGAGCGAATCCGGGTGCGCAGTCACATTGCGGACGAGGAGATAGTCCGCGAACCCACCCTCAGACCCGCCATTGCCGATCGCGTTGTAATAGGGGTTGAGCACGACGCGATCGCCGACCGAATGGCCGGTGACGGCGCTTCCCACTTCGGCGATCGTTCCGGACAGCTCATGTCCGAGCGGCATGGGCGGTTCGCCGGCGCCGGTCACGCCGCCGACGGCGGTGTAGCCGAGGTCGCTCCCGCAGATGCCCACGGTTGCTACCCGCAACAGGACGTCGTTCGGGCCGGGACTGGGACGGGCGATGTCGCCGAGGCGCAGGTCGCCCGGGCCGTGTACGAACGGTACCTTCATAAGACTCCTCCTGCCACCGCGCCGATGCGGGCACGGGCTTGTGCGATTTCACCGTTCAGCCAGTACTGGTACCAGCGATTGCGTGCCGGAGCGGGCGCCAGCAAAGCCTCGTGGGCCAGGCTGTAGGCGCGTAGTGCACCGAGGTGATCCGGCGTGCGCGCAAGGGCAATTTCCGCGAGATGGATCGCTTCGAGCGGGCGCTTCTCGGCCACGAACTGCCGCGCCCGGGTTGCCAGCGCATCGGCGCCGGTCATCTCCGCGATTTCCGCGTAGACCTCGTGGACGGGGGTGCCATAGAGCTCGGTGGTCGATCGGTAGTGAAACCAGCCGGCGTAGCCATGCCAGATCGCTTCGACCGCCCAGATGATGGTTCCATAATCCTGGCCCACCAGGAGGTGCGGAGGGAGGTGGATTTCGCGCTTCAGGCGCTCCAGCGGGCGCCCCTCGTTCATCCCGCGGACAGTTTCATCATGGACATATTGAACCGCGTCGCGCAGGCGGGTTAGCTCCTCGCGGATGAAGTCCCGGCCACGGATCGGATTGAAATGCCCGGTTACGAGGATGTCTGCCTCGAAGTCGAGCAGACGTTGGTAGGTCGCGATGTAAGGCAGGACCGCGCGCGGACGATCGCCGCGGATCGTGTGCAGGTTGGGCATATGGGGAAACAGCGGCCCCATCGCGTTTCCGGTGAACAGGATACGGTGCTGCGGCAGCCAGACCGCGAGGGAGTCGGTGGTTTCGCCGCCGGGCAGGGCAACGACCTCGAAATCGATGCCACCCACCGCAAACCGGTAGACGTCGCTGACCCGAATATCGGCCTCGACCTCGTCGTAAACGGACGCTGCCCCTTCGGCCATGGCTTGCCGGTCGGCGTCGCTCAATGCGTTCATCTCAGATGGAAAGAATCGGGGATTTCGGCGCTCCCGAAAGGGTTTGATCCGTGCATCGTCGGCTTGGCAGGCGCGGCTGTTCTCGTGGGCGATGATCGAGCAGCCCCGCTGGCGAAAGGCATTCGTTCCGCCGACAATGTCGAGATGCGCCTGCGTCAGAATGATCTTGCGGACCGGCGCACGGCTGACGCGATGGAACTTCGTACGATGGATGACGCCTTCGACGAGGAGACCGGTGCTGATGATGACATCCCCGGTCGCGGTCGTGACGAGATAAGAATTCGTCGTTCCCGGCGAAAGAAAAACGAAGTCGTTGATCTGATAAAGCGGCGTGTCCATGCTCGCCATGGCCAGATCGGTCGATCCACCCCGTCTCTGGAAAAGAGGGAGTTTTCCGGCCTCATCGAATTCGACGGCGACTACGTCCATGGCCTACCCGCTCACCGAATAGCCGCCATCGACGGGAAGCGTCTGCCCCGTGATGAAGGCTGCAGCCTCGCTGGCCAGAAAAACGACAGGGGCGGCGACTTCGTCGACGGTGCCGATGCGGCCGAGCGGCGTGCGTGCGATCGTCGGGTCGATCGCCCCCGGTATGGAAAGTGCGGCGGCCGACATTCGGGTCTTGATCAGCCCGGCAGCGACGGCGTTGACCCGG
>CAZNNJ010000666.1:0-3688 GCA_964574305.1 uncultured Rhodospirillales bacterium
GGCAATCGCGGTGGGCCCTCGCGGAGGCGGGGCGCGATCATGGTTCCCGCAGTGCCGCCGAGGTCGAGGCGGCTTGATCGGGGAGGCCAGCATGATCACGTCGCACTATGTCCGCGCCTTCAGCGCCTATAACGCCGAGATGAACCGGCGGGTCTATGCGGCTGCCGGGCGGCTCTCCGATGAAGACCGGAAGCGCGATCGCGGGGCGTTCTTCGGCTCTCTCCACGGCACGCTGAACCACTTGCTGTGGGCCGACCAGATGTGGATGTCGCGCTTCGCCGACTGGCCGAAGCCGGCCACGCCGGGCACCGAGAGTGCACGGCTGTACGACGATTTCGCCCTCATGGTCCCCAGGCGCGAAGAGATCGACGCCTATATCGAGGCCTGGGCGGCGAAGCTCACCGACGACTGGCTGGCCGGGCAGCTGACCTGGTTCAGCGGCCTTGCCCAGCGCGAGGTGAGCGCGCCCCGGGCGCCGACGGTGATGCACATGTTCAACCATCAGACCCATCATCGCGGCCAAGCCCATGCGCTGCTGACCGCCGCGGGCGAGGATACCGGAGCGACCGATCTCCTCTTCATATTGCCTCCCTCAACCTGGGCCTGAACCGGGCCTAGGCGACAGTTGCGCATCCCGCCGATTTGATGCCCAATACCGGTGGAATGAGGGGCGAGGGCGATGCGCGGAAGTCTCGGTTCGATTCTCCTTGCAATGCCGCTCCTCCTGGCCTGCGGCGGCGCGCGCGCCGACTGCCAATGCCCCGAGACCTCATTGGATGAGCAGATCGCCGGCTCGGTCGTGATCTTCGCCGGCACGCCGCTCATGTTCGCCCAGATCCCCGAAGGCGCCTCGCCGTTCCATTCCGAGCAGACGCTGGAGACGCCGGGCGGGGTCAAGAACGACACGATCACACTGTTCCAGGTCGACACGGTGTGGAAGGGCGCCCCGGTGCACCGGATCAAGGTGCGCAGCGACCGCGGCGCCTGCAGCGCCAGTTTCAAGCCAGACGTGCCGGCGATCGTCTTCGCCGTGGCCGACCCGGCGGGTGTGCTGTGGACCCGACTTTGCAACGGCAACGCCGTCATGGGCGACGCGCGCTATGAGACGCTGAAGCAGGACCTGACCAACCGCCTGCGCTACAACTAGCGCCCATGCAACGAATGCGCTGGCAACACAGCTATCGTATTTCCCGCTCTGGAAAAGGGAACGGGGCGGTATGACATCTGTTTTTTCCGTAAATTGGAGGGCCAGATGGCAAAGGCGATTTGGAATGGCAAGGTTGTGGCCGAGAGCGACCGGTTCGAAGAGGTGGAGGGCAATGTATATTTCCCGCCCGAGGCGCTGAAGCGCGAATATTTCGCCGAGACCGACCACACGACCGTCTGCCCGTGGAAGGGCACGGCCGGCTATTTCACCCTCAATGTCGACGGCAAGACCAACCCCAACGCCGCCTGGATCTACCGCGCGCCCAAGCAAGCCGCGGCCAATATCAAGGACCATGTCGCCTTCTGGCACGGCGTCGAGGTGGTGCGGTAGGCACGGGTTTCGCTTTTACACGGCTGACCTTACAAATCGGCGTGCGATTCACCGGCGCCAAGGACCTTTCCATGACCCAATATGATTTCGACCTGTTCGTCGTCGGCGGCGGTTCCGGCGGCGTGCGCGCGGCGCGGATTTCGGCCGTGCACGGGGCGCGCGTGGCTATCGCCGAGGAGCGCTATCTGGGCGGCACCTGCGTCAATGTCGGCTGCATCCCGAAGAAGCTGCTCGCCTATTCCGCCGCCTTCGGTCACGGGTTCGAGGATGCCGCGGGCTATGGCTGGAAGTGCGCCGCCGATGAATTCTCCTGGCCGGACCTGATCCGCAACAAGAATGTCGAGATCGAGCGGCTGAACGACATCTATCGCAGCATGCTGGTCAATGCCGGCGTCAAGATCTACGACGCAAGGGCCACCTTGGCCGACGCCCATACCGTCATGTTGTCGACCGGCGAGCGCATCACCGCCGAGCGTATTCTGATCGCCACCGGCGGCTGGCCCAAGGTGCCGGACATTCCAGGCAAGGAGCTCGCGATCACCTCCAACGAGGCGTTCTTCCTGCCCGACCTGCCGAAGCGCGTGCTGATCGTCGGCGGCGGCTATATCGCGGTCGAGTTCGCCGGCATCTTCTCCGGCCTCGGGGCGGAGGTGACCCTGATCCATCGCGGCATGGCGATCCTCACCGCCTTCGACCAGGAACTGGGCACGGCGCTGATGACCGAGATGAAGGCGCAGGGGATCAGGACCCATCTCCATTGCGTCACCAAGAAGCTGGAGAAGGTCGAGGGCGGCATCCGCGTGACCTGCAATGAGGATCTGACGATGGAGGTCGATTGCGTGCTCTACGCCACCGGCCGCGTGCCGCTGACCCACGGCATCGGGCTCGACGATCTTGGCGTGGCGCTGGACAGGAACGGCGCGGTGATCGTCGACGAGGACGACCGGACCAATATCCCCAACATCTTCGCCATCGGCGACGTGACCGACCGGCTCAACCTGACCCCGGTCGCCACCGCCAAGGGCCATGCCCTGGCCGACCGGCTGTTCGCAGGCCGCGCCAGCCATGTCAGCTTGGAGAACGTACCGACCGCGATCTTCTCTTCGCCGCCGATCGGCACGGTCGGCCTGTCGGAGGAGCAGGCGACCGAGCGCGGCATCCAGTTCCACGTCTTCAAGCAGATGTTCCGGCCGCTGAAGCACCGGCTGACCGCGCGCATGCAGCAGACGACGATGAAGCTGGTCGTCGAGAACGGGACCGACAAGGTCATCGGCTGCCATGTCATCGGCGACGACGCGGCGGAGATGCTGCAGGGCTTTGCCGTCGCCATCACCGCCGGGGCCACCAAGGCGATGTTCGACCAGACGATCGGCATCCACCCGACCTCCGCGGAGGAGTTCGTGACGATGCGCACGCCCGTGCGTGTGCAACCGTAAGCTACAAGACATGCGGGCGACGGGCGCGTAATGTTGCGCCGCGTTGTTTTTGAGGCTTATGACGGATATATAGCCCCGGTGTCTCCCTCCACGATGGCGAGCAGCGATTCCATGACATTAGCGACCGCCGAAGCATCCCCGGCCCACGACGTCTACGCCACGGCCCGATTCAACATGGTCGAAAGCCAGATTCGGACCAACAAGGTGACCGAACCGGCCCTGCTGGCGGCGATGTCGCGCCTGCCGCGGCAGATTTTCGTGCCCGCCGGCTTGGCCGGCGTGGCCTATGTCGACAAGAGCCTGCGCGTCGCGCCGAACCGCTATCTGCTGGAGCCGCTGGTCACCGCCCGCCTGCTGCATGAGGCGATGGTGTCGCCGACCGACAAGGTGCTGGTGATCGGCGCCGGCACCGGCTACTCGACCGCGATCCTTGCCGACCTCGCCGCCGCGGTGACCGCGGTCGAAAGCGACTCGGCGCTGGCCGACGCGGCGCGGTCGAACCTGGCGGCGCTGGCCGTCGCCAATGCCGTGGTTCACACCGGCCCGCTGGAGCAGGGCCATGCGGCCTCCGGTCCCTATGACGTCATCCTGATCGACGGCATGATCGCCGAGCTGCCCAGGCAGATCGCCGAACAGATCGCGCCCCACGGCCGCCTCGTGACCGTCCAGGCGCAGGAGGGCCGTTCCGGCACCGGTATGCTGTACCGCAAGCTGG
>CAZNNJ010000667.1:0-3685 GCA_964574305.1 uncultured Rhodospirillales bacterium
TGCGGATCGACGAGAGCGGGACGCCGAGTGTGTCGGCGGCAATCTGTCCGATCTGCTGCTTGTTCGCGCCCGTGATCGAGATCGAGGTCGGCTTTTCCGTCTTCATCGTGACGCCGGCCGGGATCGGATATTTGATGTCATGGGTATAACCCAAAGCGAGCACCAGATCCTTGCCCTGGACGGCGGCGCGATAACCGACACCGTTGATCTCCAGCTCCTCGGTGAAGCCGGTGGCGACGCCGTGCACCAGGTTGTTCACCTGGGTGCGGGACGTGCCCCACATGTTGCGCGCCCGGCGCGACTCGCCGCGCGGCGCCAGCGTGATGACGCCGTCGGCGATCTCGACCGAGACGTCGTCGACAACCGTGAAGCTGCCTTCGCCGAGCTTGCCCTTGGCGGTGACGGTCTGGCCGTTCAGCTTGACGTCGACGCCCTGCGGAACCTTGACCGGCGCTTTTCCAATACGTGACATGATGTTTCCTGACCCGCTTAGAATATGCGGCAGAGGACTTCGCCGCCGACATTGGCGGCGCGGGCCTCGTGGTCCGACATGATGCCGCGCGGCGTCGACAGGATCGAAATTCCGAGCCCGTTATAGAAGCGCGCAAGATCGGCAATCTTGGAATAGACGCGGCGGCCAGGCTTGGAAATCCGCTTGATCTCGCGGATGACCGGCTCGCCGTCGTGATATTTCAACTCGATGCGCAGGTTCGCCGCACCATTGACCTCGGCCTCTTCGTCGTAGCCGCGGATATAGCCCTCGCGCTTCAGCACTTCGAGCACGTTGCGGCGCAGCTTGGAAGACGGGCTGTGGATCGCCGCCATCCGCGCGGACTGGCCGTTGCGGATGCGGGTCAGCATATCGCCCAGGGGATCGCTCAATGACATGTTTCCGATCCCTCCCTTACCAGCTCGACTTCGTCACGCCGGGAACCAGCCCGACGGAGGCCAGGTCGCGCAGCGCGACGCGGCACAGCTTGAAGCGGCGATAGACCGCGCGCGGACGCCCGGTCAACTCGCACCGGTTGCGGATGCGCGTCGGGTTGCTGTTGCGCGGCAGCTCGGCCATGCGCAGCTGGGCGTCGAAACGCTCCTCGGCCGGCACCGACTTGTCGCGGGCGACCTCGCGCAGGCGCTCCCAGCGCTTCGCATATTGCTTGGACCGCCGGATGCGGCGGTTGTTCTTCTCAACTGAACTCTTCTTAGCCATCTCTGGTCCCCCGCTTAGCTGACGAACGGCATGTTGAAGCCGCGCAGCAAAGCCTTCGCTTCCTTGTCCGTGTTGGCCGTGGTGCAAATCACGATGTCCATGCCCCGGACATCCGCCACCTGATCGTAATCGATCTCGGGGAAGATGATCTGTTCCTTCAGGCCCATGGCATAGTTTCCACGCCCGTCGAAGCTGTTGCCGGGAATGCCGCGGAAGTCGCGGACGCGCGGCAGCGCGATCGTGATCAGGCGATCGAGGAATTCATACATGCGGCGGCCGCGCAGCGTGACCTTGCAGCCGATGCCGACGCCTTCGCGCAGCTTGAACTGCGCGATCGACTTGCGGGCCTTGTTGACCACCGGCTTCTGGCCGGAGATCGCCTGCAGCTCGTTGACCGCGGCGGTCATCTTGCCCTTGTCGTTGGCAGCCTCGCCGACGCCCATGTTGATGACGATCTTCTCGAGCTTCGGCACCGCCATGTCGTTCTTGTAGCCGAACTCGTTCTTCAGCTGGGCCCGGACGACATCGTCGTAATGCTGGCGCAGGCGGGCCTGCACCGCGGATTGATCTTTCGCACTCATCGGTCGATCACCTCGCCCGAGGCCTTCGCAAAGCGAACCTTGCGACCGTCCTCAAGAATCTTGAACCCGATACGGGTCGCCTTGCCGGACTTGGGGTCCTTGTGCGCCACGTTCGAAACATGCAGGGGGGCGGCGATCGTCTCGATCCCGCCGGCCGAAGCCGGAGACGGCTTGCGGTGCTTCTTCACCATGTTCACGCCGTCGACCAGCACGCGGTTTTCCGTCGGCAGAACCTTCAGAACCTCGCCCGACCGGCCCTTGTCGCGGCCGGTCAACACGATGACCGTGTCGCCCTTCTTAATCTTGGACGCCATTACAGCACCTCCGGCGCGAGCGAGATGATCTTCATGAACTTCTTGCCGCGCAGCTCGCGGGTGACCGGCCCGAAGATGCGGGTGCCGATCGGCTCGCCCTGCTTGTTGATCAGCACGGCGGCGTTGTTGTCGAAGCGGATGACGCTGCCGTCGCCGCGGCGCAGCGCAAAGGCGGTGCGAACGACGACGGCCCGATGGACGTCGCCCTTCTTCACGCGGCCACGCGGAATCGCGTCCTTGATCGAGACGATGATGATATCGCCGATCGAGGCATAGCGACGCTTGGAGCCGCCGAGCACCTTGATGCACATCACCCGCCGCGCACCGCTATTGTCGGCGACGTCCAGGTTCGTCTGCATCTGTATCATTGTGTTGACCCTTCTTAATTCTTAGGCGTCAGACGCCAGCGCCGTCAGGCGCGGGAGCCGGTGTGATCACCCGCCAGCGCTTGCGCGCTGAAATCGGGCGGCATTCCTCGATCTCCACCGAATCTCCGACATGGAAAACGTTGCCGTCGTCATGCGCGGCATAGCGCTTGGAGCGGCGAATGAACTTCTTGTAGACCTTGTCCATGACGCGGCGCTCGACCAGCACGACGACGGTCTTGTCGCCCTTGTCGCTCACCACACGGCCTTGCATCACCCTTTTGGGCATCGCTTATTCCTCTACTTCGCCTGGGACGCGGCGCGGCTACGCTCGCCCAGCAATGTCTTGATCCGCGCGATATCGCGCCGCACGACCTGAATCCGGCCGGTCGCCTCCAGCTGGCCGCTCGCCTTCTGGAAGCGGAGGTTGAACTGCTCCTTCTTCAGGTTGGCGATCGCCTCGGTCAGCTGATCGTCGCTCTGGCCGCGGAATTCCGTAACCTTGGTCATCAAACGGCCTCCTCGACCCGCGAGACGATGCGCGTCTTGATCGGCAGCTTGGCCTGGGCCAGCTCGAACGCGCGCAACGCGATGTCGGACGGCACGCCGTCCAGCTCGAACATGATGCGGCCCGGATGAATCCGCGCCACCCAGTATTCGGGCGACCCCTTGCCGGAACCCATGCGGACTTCGGCCGGCTTGGTCGACACCGGCACATCCGGGAACACCCGGATCCACAGGCGCCCCTGGCGCTTCATGTGACGGGTGATCGCGCGGCGGGCCGCCTCGATCTGCCGGGCGGTGACCCGCTCGGGCTCCATCGCCTTCAGGCCGTACGAGCCGAAATTCAGCTGCGTGCCAGACTGGGCGACACCGCGGATGCGGCCCTTATGGGCCTTGCGGTATTTGGTACGTTTCGGACTGAGCATCGTCTTCTTCCTTAACGCGCCGGTTGCTGTTCGGCGGCGCGCTTATCCTGCGCCATCGGGTCGTGGGCCAGAACCTCGCCCTTGAACACCCAGACCTTCACGCCGCAGGTGCCATAGGTCGTCTTCGCCGTCGCCGTGCCGTAATCGATGTCGGCGCGCAGCGTGTGCAGCGGCACGCGGCCTTCGCGGTACCACTCCATGCGGGCGATCTCGGCGCCGCCCAGACGGCCGGAGCAGTTGATGCGGATGCCCTGGGCGCCCAGGCGCATCGCCGACTGCACGGCGC
>CAZNNJ010000668.1:0-3678 GCA_964574305.1 uncultured Rhodospirillales bacterium
GATGCCGGTGACCTTGATCATGGATGGCTCCTGTTCGCCGCCACTATAGCGGAGCAGCTGACAAAAATGAGTCACCCAGATCGCAACGACCGAGTAGCCAAGGGAGGCGCGCCCTATAATTTGTAACGCCTGAGCGCGCCGCTAGAGATTCGCTGCAAGGTTTCCGTCAGTTCGGCCCAGGGATCGGCCGACAGGGATTCGAGGCGTCGCGGCAGGCTTTCGATGGTGAAATGGTCGGCGCGGATGCCGCTCTCCACCTCCTCCCAGGTCAGCGGGGTTGAGACGGTGGCGGCTGGCTTGGCGCGGGTGGAATAGGCGGCGACCGCGGTCGAGCCGCGGCCGTTGCGCAGATAGTCGATGAAGATGCGGCCGCGGCGGGCCTTGATCGCCATCGACGCGGTGTAGAGCGTCGGCGCCTCGGCCTCCAGCTGCTCGACCACCGCCTTGGTAAAGGCCTTGGCCCGGGTCCAGTCGAGCTCGGGCTGGATCGGCACCACCAGATGCAGCCCCTTGCCGCCGGTCGTCTTGGGGAAGCTCCTGAGGCCCAGATCCTCCAGCCGCCGGCGCACCGTCACCGCTGCCGAGACCATCCGCTCCCACGGCACGGTCTCGTCGGGGTCGAGGTCGAAAATCAGGCGGTCGGGATGCTCAAGATCCTCGGCGCGGCTGCCCCAGGGGTGGATCTCCAGCACCCCCATCTGCACCAGCGCCACCAACCCTTTCACATCCTCCACCATCGCGAAATCGATCGTGCTGCCGTCCTTCTCCGTCACCCGGCAGCGGCCGATCTCGTCCGGAAAGCCGCTGGTCAGGTTCTTCTGGAAGAAGCCCTTGCCGCTCAGCCCATCGGGGCTGCGCAGCAGCGACAGCGGCCGGCCGGCGACATGCGGCAGCATATAGCCGGCCACCGCCACGTAATATTCGGCCACCGCCAGCTTGGTGATGCCCTTGTCGGGATAGACCGCGCGCTCGGCATGGCTCACCTTGATCCCCGCCACCATCGCCGACCCGTCGCGCCCGATCGCGGCCTTCGGCGCCGCCGGGACGGCTGGGCCGTCGCCCCCTTTTGGGTCCAGCACCACCTCGTCGGGCGTCTTGTCCTCGCGCACGCCGACGAAGCGGGAATGCCGCAATATCTTGTCGAGCGACCAGTCGGCGAAGCTGATCTCGATCACGATCTCGGGCGCCACCCAATGGGTGCCGCGCGCCGACAGCCCCTCGGGCAGCTTCACCGGCGCCGTCTTGCGCTCCAGCGCCTTCAACCGCTCGGGCAGCGCCGTCAGCTGCTTGTCGGAAAAGCCGGTGCCGACCCGGCCGGCATAGGTCAGCTTGCCCGCTTTGGTGTGATAACCCAGCAACAGCGCGCCAAAGCCTGCGCGCGCCCCGCCGGGGTCGGTATAGCCGACGACGATCAGCTCCTCGGTGGCGATGCATTTCGACTTCACCCAGGCGGAGCCGCGGCCCGGCCGGTAGGGTGCGTCGCGCCTTTTGGAGACGATGCCTTCCAGTCCCAGCCGCTGGGCGCTGGCGAAGATCTCGGGCCCGCGCCCGACCTGATGGTCGCTGTAGCGCAGCCGCTCGTCGGCCAGTGCCGCGACCAGCTGTTCCAGCGCCCCCTTGCGGTCCTCCAGCCGGGCGGCGGTCAGGTCCCAGCCGTCGATGGCGAGCAGGTCGAAGAGCATGACTGTCAGCCGTCCAGTCCGGCCCTCCGACAGGTCGTTCTGCAGGTCGCCGAAGCTCGCCACGCCGCTCGGCAGCAGATGCACGATCTCCGCGTCCAGCAGCGCATCCTTGATGCCGGTTGCCTCGATCGCCTGCACCGGCGCGGGGAAGCGGGCGGTCCAGTCCAGGCCGGTGCGGGTGCGCAAGGTCACCTTGCCGGCCCCGATCTCGACCAGCAGGCGATAGCCGTCATATTTGATCTCGTGCAGCCAGTCGTCGCCCACCGGCACGCGGTCGGCCGCGCTGGGCAGCTGCGGCGTCAGCTTGGGCAGGTCCTTGGCGCGCTTGGCGCCCTTGATCTTGCCTGGATCGAACGGCAGCGCCTCCAGCTTTGGCTTCGGCTTGGCCTCGCCCTGGCCGCCTTTCGAATGCCAGGTGCGGTCGCCGTCGGCGGCGATCGCGGCCATGTCGCGGCCGCTGGCGACGCTCAACACCTCACTGTCGACGATATCCGTGCCGTGCCCGGGCATGGCGGTGGCGTCGTCGCGCTTGATCAGGAACCACGGGTCCTGCCGGTCGCCGTCGCGCCGGCTCTGGGAGCGCACCAGGTGCCATGAGCCGTGCAGCTTCTCGCCATGCAGGGTGAATTGCAGATGGCCCTTGGCATAGCTCTTGTGCGGATCGTATTCGGGCTCCCACCAGCCGCGGTCCCACAGCATGACGGTGCCGCCGCCATATTCGCCCTTGGGGATGATCCCCTCGAACGCGCCATATTCGACCGGGTGGTCCTCGACATGGACCGCCAGCCTGCGGTCCTTTGGGTCGAAGCTCGGCCCCCGTGGCACCGCCCAGCTCAGCAGCACCCCGTCCAGCTCCAGCCGGAAGTCGTAATGCATCTGCCGCGCCGCATGCTTCTGGATGATGTAGCGCAGCCGCTGCGGATCGGACTTTGCCGGTTCGCCCGCCGGCTCGGGTGTTTTCGCGAAGTTGCGCCTGCGCTTGTATTCCTCCAGCGCCATCGCATCACCCGGCGTTGAGCCGCCCCGACAGCTCGCACAGCATGCTGGCGCGCTGGACGAAATCCTTGAGCGCGTCGGGCGTCCCGGCCCGCTCTATGCGTTCGATCAGCGGCCGCACCTCGGCGAAACGGTCGCGCGCGATCAGCCAGCGGGCCAGTGCCACCAGCGCCTCGACATAATTCGGGTCGGCCTCCAGCGCGCTCTCCAGCGCCTGCCGTTCGCCGTCGGCGTCTTCCTTCTGCCTGCGGATATGGGCGATGTTGAAATGCGCCTCGGCCAGGGACGGGTCGATCGAAGTGGCGATGCGGAAATGTGTCTCAGCCCGGTTCAGCTCATCGAGGGCCGTCAGCACGCAGCCCAGATTGTAGCGGATCACCGTGTCGCGCGGGCGGGCCATCACGGCGGTCTCATAAAGCCGCCGCGCCGCCAGCATGTCGCCCGATTCCTCGGCCGCCTCGGCCTCGTCCAGCACCGCCTCAAGGTCGCCCGGCGGGTCGCCGAAAGGCAGCTGGGTCTGGCCCGAGGCTTCGATCTTGGCGGCCTGCACATGGACGGCGATCTCGTCCTCCCCGGCGATCAGCCGGGCCCCGTCATGCCGGCGCATCAGCGCGGCGGCCTCGGCAATGCCGGCCAGGGGATAGCCGGCGGCGAGCAGCCGGGCGATCTCGCGCCCCAGCCTGACGTCGCGGAAGGGAAAGCGGCCATCGGCCGGCTCCAGCGCGCCGGCAATCGCCAGGCACGTCATCGTCCGGTCATCGAGACCGCTGAGCTCAGAGAAGTTCGCCGCCTCGATCAGCTGCGCGGGCTCGGCGTCGGGGATCAGCCCGACCGCGCGCAGGAAGCCGATCTCCGACATCTGCTCGACCCCGGCGCGGGCCAGCCGCTCCCACTGCCCGATCAGGCTGCCGCTGCGCAGCCTCCCGACCGTGCCGCCCAGCCCATGGACGGCGAGGCTGCCCGGACCGGGCCGGCCGCTGCCGGGCTTGGCAGCCGCCCG
>CAZNNJ010000669.1:0-3674 GCA_964574305.1 uncultured Rhodospirillales bacterium
CCACGCCCATATTGCCGATGATCTCGAGGCCGGGCAGGGCGGCGAGTATGGCGGCATCCATCAGCGCGGCCCCGCTATAGGCGACCGCGCCGCGAATCCCGGGGCCGACCTCTCTCAGGAAACCGGCCCTGTCCTCATGTTTCCATAGCCGGTGGAGCGTGAAATCCGGCTCCAACAGCCCCTGCTCGACCGGGCGCATCGGCCCCATCATCAAAATATCGACCGACATGTCCGACCCAGCCAATCATGGTGCGAATGGCCAAGTTTTAGGTGCCCTTGCTGGTTACAGTAAAGCGGGACAATTCGTTGAGCGGCGGCGTCCAGCCGGGCTTGAGCTCGGCCGCGTGGGCATAATCGCGATAGGCCCCCGGGATATTGTCGAGCCCCTCCTCCGCCAGGCCGCGGTTGAAATAGGCCTTTTCCGGCTCCTCCGGATTGAGCGTCAACCCGCGATCGATATCCTCGATGGCTGCCTTGAAGTTCTTCAAGCCCACCAGCGCGGCCCCGCGATCGACATAGGCTTCGCCGATCGTCGGCATGATGGCCAGCGCGGAATCGAAGTCCCGCTTCGCCTCGGTATAGCCCGTGCGGTTCATATAGAGGATGCCGCGATTGATATAGGTGCCGGCCAGGTCGCGGCGCGGCAGGTTTTCGTATTCGATCGCCGTGGTGCAATCCTCGATCGCATGCAGCGGCGGCGCGATGCCGTGCTCCAGATTCTTCGCCGTCTCGGAGCAGAGCTGGGCCAAGCCGTTGCCGAACACGGTGAAGGCGGCGTTCGCCGGCGGCGCCATCAAACAGGCGGCGGCCAGAAGCGGGGTCGCGAAAGACAATACACGCATGGTCATGTTGCCTCCCTTCCGATTGTTGCCGTCAGGATACACCCGATTGCGTGATCGTGACATCTCTGTCGAGCAAATCATTGAGAAAGCGAGCAATTGTGCTAGTCTTCCGACCCAGGGGGAGGAGTGCGGGTGTGACGGCAAAGCTTCTGGTCGCCGAGGACGATGTTTTCATCCGCTCGATGATCGCGGAATTCCTCCGCGATGCCGGCTTCGACGTGCTTGAGGCCGGCACTGCCGACGAGGCGATGGCGCATTTCGAGGCCGGGAACGAAATCGACCTGCTGTTCAGCGATGTGCGCATGCCGGGCTCGATGGATGGCAGCGAGTTGGCGCAGCAGGTCAGGGGCAAATGGCCCTCGACCCATGTGGTGCTGACCTCCGGCTATTCGAGCGCGCTCATGGAAACCCAGGCGAAGACCGCCGAGCGCGTCCTGCCCAAGCCCTACCGTCCGCTGACCGTGCTGGCGACGATCCTGTCGGCTGTCGATCCCTGAACCGCTTCGGCGACAAGGCGCCAAAGGCCTTCATTCCAGAAACCGCGCGCTGCGCCCGAGGTCGAGGGTGCGACATAGATCTTCGTTACGCCGATATCCCGTCTGAACTGATAGCCATAAACCACTGACCCCCCGAAGAAAGCCGAGGCGCTGCGCTTGCCGTTGAAGGCGAGGACCCTGGGCTGGAAGGTCTCGATCCGCCGCCGGAGGCCCTCGCGATCGAAATCGGCGGGACGCAGGCTGCTGTCGGCACCGAAGCTGGTCTTGACGATATCGGTTAGGCCGATGCCGTACTCGA
The DNA here is from genome assembly GCA_964574305.1 of uncultured Rhodospirillales bacterium. Taxonomy (GTDB): domain Bacteria; phylum Pseudomonadota; class Alphaproteobacteria; order BOG-932; family Roseiterribacteraceae; genus BOG-932. The sequence continues at coordinate 1,638 of CAZNNJ010000669.1, forward strand.
TGACCGTCCTGAAATCGGCCGGCCTGAGCAGAGTCGGGGTCAGCCCGACCCGGTGCAGCATGCCCCAGAACTGGTTACCAGGCCCGGCATAATAGGCACCGGCCTCGGCCGAGCGCGTGCCTGCCGCCGATCCGCAGACGACGAGGCCGAGCCCCGGCGCCAATATGTCCGGCAGGATGTTCACCGCTCGCTCGGCGCAGCGCCGCTCACTTATGGCGGGCGGCGGCACGCCGGAGCAGGAACGATGTGCCGAAGAGCAGCACCAGCAGCGCCAGCGATATGACCAGCCCGCTGTGCCCTGTCAGCGCCTGACCGCCGGCGACGCCGATATCGACCTGGACCAGGGTCATCGGCAGCATGCCGAGGAACGAGCCGATCAGGTAATCGGCCCAGCCGATCCGCGTCAGCGCCAGCGCGGTATTGGCCAGGCTGTGCGGCAGAGCCGGGATCAGGCGGACGATGGCCACCATGCGCCAGCCGTCGCGCTCCGCCTTCTCCAGCAGCGGCCCGAGCCATGGCGTCGCCTCGAGGTCGATCTGGCCTTCGCCGATCCAGCGCCACAGCGCGAAACCGGCGGCGGCGCCCGCTAGTGCTCCGGTGATCGCCAGGACCGAGCCCCAGACGAAGCCGAACAGCAGCCCGGCGGCTATCCCCAGAAAGGTGCGCGGGATGAAGATCAGGCTGGCCGCGACCTGAAGCAGGATGAAGACCAACGGCGCCAACGGGCTGCCGGCGACGATGTCGCGGATGGTGGATGGATCGATCGTGCCCTGCCGGACCATAAAGATCGATAGGACGGCGCCGGCCGCGACCGCTGCCGCCGCTGCCAGCCGGACGCCGGACCTCCAGAAACTACGCAATCAGGGCTACTCCAAACCAGCCGTCGCCGGCTGGCCTTAAAGGCGGCACGGCGTGCGGCCTATCCTTAGTGCGTTGCACCGGGCGCGGCAACTCGCCCACTCCACTTTGAAATATCTGATACTTTATATCATTAATTGCGCAAGATTCGGACTGGCCGGCCGTTGAATATCGGAATCCGCAACATTCGGAGCGCCTAATTCTGGACACCGGGACGCGTGGCAGCCAAAATCGATAGGATGATGCGTTATGGTCTGCATGAGGATCCTTGTCGCACACGACAAACGGAAATGAGTAGAACTCGAACCCGCCATCCGTCGTTTACCGTAAGGGAAAATCAGGCGGCTTTCGCCGTTTCGTCACCGACGCCGGCCGAGGACGCCACGCGAGCGCAATGCCAGATTCGAATCTTCCTCCGGGCGCGATGACCTCGGCGACGCTGGATGTCTCGCAGCGGCACGGTCAGCGGCGGCGCCGGCCGGCGCCGGTCAGGATCGGCGCAGCGGGCGACGCCCCCAAGGTCGCCATCGAAGACCTGTCGCTGCCGCCGGGTTGGTATCGGCTGCGGGCCTGGACTTCGGCCGAGCACGCGATCCTGTCGGCGCGGGTGCGTTTCGTCGAGGATCGGCGGGCGGAATTCCGCATCCAGATGGAGCCTGCGGGCCGGAAGCGTTTTCAGATCACCTTCAAGACGGCTGAGCCGATCGCCTCCGTGCAGGTCATGCCGGAGGGCGAGCCGGCCGGCGGCCTGATCGGCAAGGTCGAGCTTCTTCCGCTCGGCCGTCTCCGGGTCGCTTGGTTCCTGGCGGCGAAGGCTGTCCGCTATGCGCGCTCGACCCGCGGCCGCATCAGCTGGCGGGCCGGGCTGATGCATCTGCGCGCGGCGCTGAACCCGCGCGGCAACTTCGTCTTCCGCAGCCTCTATGAGCGGTCGGGCCAGGGCAGCTATGACGAATGGCGAGCGCTGCACGAGCATCCCGGCAGCGGCGCCAGCGCCGCCCAGGCGCTGAGCCGGACGGTCGGGCCAGCGCAATCCCGTGTCGGGCTGCTGATCGCCGAGCATCTGGACGGCGCCGCGACCAAGAGCGCGATCGAGACCTCGCTGATCGGCTCGACCGTCGCGCTGTCGGTGCTTGGCGGCGTCGTTGCCGCGGCCGATGTCGATTTCGTTCTGCCGGT
>CAZNNJ010000670.1:0-3671 GCA_964574305.1 uncultured Rhodospirillales bacterium
ACGGCGGACCCCAGATCTTGTGGTGATCGTGCCGGGGAATGCAACAATCGGCAACAATGTGTGATTTGTGACGAGACCGTGGCAGCGATAGTTTGCTCGCCGGGATCGTAGCATTTCAAATGGCGACGCATGTTGGGGGAAATGGGGATTGCGCCGCAGCGGACCTTGCGGTCGGTGACCGGTTGTTCGGGGATCGGTCTGCATGGCGGCCAGTCGGTGAGGATGATTTTGCGGCCGGCAGCGGCCGATAACGGCATCGTGTTTCGCCGGCTTGATGCCGGCGCCGACATCGCGGCGCGGTGGAGCAGCATTACCGAGTCGACGCTGTCGACTGTGCTGTCCAATCGTGAAGGGATACAGATCGGTACGGTCGAGCATCTGCTGGCGGCGCTCGCCGGCTGCCGTATCGATAATGCGACCGTCGAGATCGACGGGCCGGAAGTGCCGATCATGGACGGCAGCGCCGATGCCTTCGTCTTCCTGATCGAGTGCGCCGGCATCGTCGAACAATCGGCGCCGCGCAAGCGCATCCGCATCCTGAAATCCATCTCCGCCGGCGACGAGAAGGCGAGCGCCACCCTGGTGCCCGCCCCGTTCGCGACGCTGGACTTCGCGCTCGATTTCGCCAACCCGGCTATCGGCAAGCAGGAGAAATCGGTTCGCGTCGCCGAGGATGCGTTCAAGCGCGAGCTGTCGCGCGCGCGCACCTTCGGCTTCGCCGAGGAGGTCGAGTTGCTGCAGAAGGCGGGCCTCGCCCGCGGCGGGTCGCTTGACAACGCCATCGTCATCAGCGCCGACCGCGTGCTGAACCGCGAAGGCCTGCGCTATGGCGACGAGTTCGTGCGCCACAAGCTGCTCGACGCGATGGGCGACCTCTATCTCGCCGGCGCGCCGATCGAGGGGCGGTTCCGGGGCACACGCTCCGGCCATGCGCTGAACAATCAGCTTCTGCGGGCGCTCTTCGCCGACCCCGACGCCTGGATGCTGGTCGACGACATTTCGGTGCCTGTCGAGTGGAGCGGAGCGGAGATTTTCCAGGCAACCGCCTGATTTCCCCCAATAGCCAAAGCATGCAGGGCCAGACGCGCGGCTTATGAATCATACCATTGCCGTGCTGGTGCATCCCCGTGCTATAGAACTCGAATGGACCGTTCTTCCCGACCGTTCGCGTCTTTCGGATTCGCCATGACCGCCTGTTCCCGCTTCTTCCGTGCCACCCGGCTCGGCGCCCCCCTCGCCATGCTTGCCGTCGCCGCCACTCTGTCGGGCTGCGGCGAGAAGGAGAATCCGCTGAACGGCGAAAGCTCGGTCGCCCAGCTGTGGAAGGCCGGCCTCGACGAGTTGAACGATGAGAATTACGGCACCGCCGCCAAGATCTTCGACGCAGTCGAGCAGCAGCATCCCTATTCGGTGTGGGCCACCCGCGCGCAGCTGATGTCGGCCTACGCCGATTATGAGGGCCTGCGCTATGACGATGCGATCGACGCGCTGACCCGATTCATCGAGCTGCACCCGGGCAACCCGCATGTCGATTATGCCTATTACATGCGGGCGATCTGCTATTACGAGCAGATCGCCGACATCCGTCGCGACCAGCGCGCCAGCCAGCAGGCCTATGAAGGTTTCAACGAAGTCATCCGCCGCTTTCCGGAGACCGCCTATGCCCGCGACGCCAGCTTCAAGCTGGACCTGACCCGCGACCACCTGGCGGCCAAGGAGATGGATGTCGGCCGCTATTACGAGCGCGAGGGCAACTACATCGCTGCCGTCAACCGCTTCAAGACGGTCGTCGACCGGTTCCAGACCACCAGCCACGTGCCGGAGGCGCTGGAGCGCCTGGTCGAGTGCTATCTGGAGTTGGGGCTGAAGTCCGAAGCGCAGAAGTCGGCGGCTGTGCTCGGCTACAACTACCCGAACTCGGACTATTTCAAGCAGGCCTATGGCCTGATGACCCCCGGCGCCGAGGTCACCCATCCGGAAGACAAGGGTGTCATCACCCGTGTCTGGGAATCCCTTTTCTACTAAGACCGCTCGGAGATGCTCGCCGGTCTTTCGATCCGCGATATCGTCCTGATCGAACGTTTGTCGCTGACCTTCTCACCCGGCCTTACCGTGCTGACCGGGGAGACGGGGGCGGGCAAATCCATCCTGCTCGATGCGCTGGCCCTGGCGATGGGCGACCGCGCCGATTCGGGCCTGGTCCGCCACGGCGCGAGCCAGGCCTCGGTCACCGCCGAATTCGATCTGCCCGACAGCCACCCCGCCTTCGCCATCCTGGCCGAGCAGGAGATGGACGCCGAGGGGCAGCTCGTCATCCGCCGCACCGTCGGCACGGACGGGCGCAGCCGCGGCTTCGTCAACGACCAGCCGGTCTCGGCCGGCCTACTGCGGCGGCTGGCGGAAACGCTGATCGAAATCCACGGCCAGTTCGAGAGTCACGGCCTGTTCGACCAGAACACCCATCGCCTGCTGCTCGACGCCTATGGCGCCCTGTCGGGGGACGATGTGCACCGTGCGTGGCACGACTGGTCGGCGGCGGAGGCCGAGCTCAAGCGGCTGGTCGCCGAGGCCGATTCTGCCGCGGCCGAGGAGGAATATCTCAAGGAAGCCGTCGCCGAACTGGAGCAACTGAAGCCGAAACCGGGCGAGGAAGCGACCCTGGCCGAGCTGCGCCAACGGCTGCAGCATCGCGAGAAGCTGCTCGACGCGCTTTCGATCGCCCAGCGCGAGCTGGCAGGCGACCGGGGCGCCGAACTCTCTCTGTCCCAGGCGCGCCGCGCGCTGGAGCGTGTCTCCGACGTGGCGGGCGAGCTGTTCGAGCCGATCATCGCCGCGCTGGAGCGCGCCCAGATCGAGATCGCCGAGGGTGTCGGCGCCGTCGAATCCGCAGCCGCGCAGTTCGAAACCGAGGACCAGGATCTGGGCATGGTCGACGACCGTCTGTTCGAGCTCCGGCGGGTCGCACGGCGCCACGGCGTGCCGGTCGATGAGCTGGCCGATCTGCGCGCGACACTCTCGGAACGCCTGGCCGGGCTGGACGACCGCGACAGCCGCGTCGCCGCCGCCGTCCGCGCCGCAAGCGAACGGCGCGCGGCCTATGTGACGGCCGCCGAGGCCCTGTCCGCCGCCCGGCGCAAGACAGCCGAGCGGCTGGACGCTGCAGTGATGCGGGAATTGAAGCCGCTGAAGCTGGAGCGCGCCCGGTTCGAGACCGGCATCGCCGCGCTGGAGGAAAGCGCCTGGGGCGAGACCGGCATCGACAGGATCGCCTTCGCCGTCGCCACCAATCCCGGCCAGCCGCCGGGGCCGCTCGCCAAGATCGCTTCAGGCGGCGAGCTGGCCCGTTTCATGCTGGCGCTGAAAGTCGTGCTGGCGCGCGCCTCGGCGGTGCCGGTGCTGGTGTTCGACGAGGTCGACAGCGGCATTGGCGGCGCCACCGCCGACGCGGTGGGCGAGCGGCTGGCACGGCTGGCCGAGGCTTGCCAAGTGCTGGTAGTGACCCACAGCCCGCAGGTTGCCGCGCGCGGCGACCATCACTGGCAGGTGCGCAAGGCCATGAAGGCCGGGGCAATGTCGACCGAGGTCGCGACCCTGGACCGCACCGGGCGTGGCGAGGAGATCGCCCGCATGCTGTCCGGCGCCGAGGTCACCGCCGAGGCCCGCGCCGCCGC
>CAZNNJ010000671.1:0-3664 GCA_964574305.1 uncultured Rhodospirillales bacterium
ACCACGAGCACGGAACGCTGCCGTGGGCAGCCTTGCGCGAGGGCTTGCGCGGGCGTTACCCGGCGCCTCAGATAATCATACGCCACCGTTAACTTTCATCGGCCGGCGCATTTCCACGCGTGGCGTTTTCTGCATAATGAAGCTAAGCAGCAGCAACCGATACCGATAAGCGCCGCCGCGCACTGGGAAGCCCATCATGAATGCCAGCCACGCTCACGACCACTCGGGCGAGGTCACGACCGAAAGCCCGTATATCCGCGAAGAACATGTGATGTTCCGCGACCAGCTGCGCCGCTTCATCGAGGAGGAGATCAAGCCGAAGGCCGAGGCCTGGGAAGAAGACGGCTTCACCCCGCGCGAGGTGTTGCGCCGGATGGGGGAGCTCGGCTTCCTCGGCATTCGCTATTCTTCCGAATACGGCGGCAGCGAGATGGATACGGTCGCCAGCGCGATCCTGGCCGAGGAGCTGGGTAAATCCACCTTCGGCGGCTTCGCCATCACCGTGCTGGTCCATACCGACATGGCCTCTCCCCACCTCCATAATTTCGGCAGCGAGGCACAGCTGAAGCGCTGGATGCCCGACATCGTCGCCGGGCGGAAGATCACCGCAGTGGCGGTGACCGAGCCCGACGCCGGGTCCGACGTCGCCGGCATCCGCTCGACCGCCAAGAAGGACGGCGACCACTGGGTGCTGAACGGCACCAAGATGTTCATCACCAACGGTGTTCATGCCGATCTCTATTTCGTCGGGGTCAAGACCGACACCTCGGTCAAGGGCACGCGCGGCATCTCGATCTTCGCGGTCGAGAAAGGCACGCCGGGCTTCTCCGTCGGCCGGGCGCTGAAGAAGCAGGGCTGGCTGTCGTCCGACACCGCCGAGCTGATCTTCGAGGATTGCCGGGTGCCGGACGAGAACATGCTGGGCGCGGAGAATCGCGGCTTCTACTCGATCATGCGCAACTTCCAGAACGAGCGCATGGTGCTCGGCGCGCAGGCACTCGGGGAGTGCCAGGCGGCACTTGCTCTAACTCTTGATTGGGTTGGGCAACGAAAAGCCTTCGGCGCCCCTCTGTGGCAGAAGCAGGCGATCCGCCAGCGGCTCGCCATGCTGGCAGCACGGGTCGAGGCGGCGCGGCAGTTCACCTATCACTGCGCCTGGCTGGACGCGCAGGGCCGCGAGTGCGTCAAGGAAGTGTCGATGGTGAAGGCACTGTGCGGCGAGTTGGTGAACGACGTGATGTACGATTGCCAGCAGTTCCATGGCGGTATGGGCTATCTGCGCGAAAGCGCGATCGAGCGGATGGTGCGCGACGCGCGTGTCCAGTCAATCGGCGGCGGGGCGACCGAGGTCATGCTGGAAGAGATCGCCAAGCGGATGGGCCACTGATGCCGCCCTCTCCACTTCCGGTTATCAAGAGTCGCATCGTTCCGCAGGCGGCCGGCTTCAAGGCCAACCAGGAACACTATCAGGGCCTGATCGACACGCTGCGCGAGGCCATGAAGCATTCGATGGCCGGCGGCGGCGACGCCCATGTGAAGCGCCATCACAAGCGCGGCAAGATGCTGGTGCGCGACCGCATCGACCTCTTGGTCGACCCGTTCACCCCGTTCCTGGAGCTGTCGCCGCTGGCGGCCTGGGGCATGTACGGCAACGACGTGCCCGCCGCCGGTGTGGTCACGGGCATCGGCATCATCCAGGGCGTGCCCTGCATGCTCATCGCCAATGACGCGACGGTGAAGGGCGGCTCCTTCTTCCACGAGACGGTCAAGAAGCACGTCCGCGCGCAGGATATTGCGCGCGAGAACCGGCTACCCTGTATCTATCTGGTCGATTGCGGCGGCGCCTATCTGCCGGAGCAGGACCGGGTATTCCCCGACAAAGGACATTTCGGCAGCACCTTCTATAATCAGTGCCGCCTGTCGGCCGACGGCATCCCCCAGATCTCCGCCGTGTTCGGCGGCTGCACCGCCGGCGGCGCCTATATCCCCGCCCTGTCGGACGAGGTCGTGATGGTGAAGGGCAACGCCCGCATCCATCTGGGCGGCCCGTCGATCGTCGCCGCCGCGATCAATGAGGTCGTCGACGGCGAGACCCTGGGCGGGGCTGAGATGCATACGCGCGTCTCTGGCGTCTCCGACTATCTGGCCGAGGACGAGCCGGAGGCGCTGAAGAAGCTGCGCGACATCGTCGGCGGGCTGAATGCCGAGCGGCCCAACTATGCCGCCACCCGCCCGGCCATGCCGCCGCTCTACGACCCGGCTGAGATCACAGGCATCATCGAGGCCAACCCGAAGAACCCCTATGACGTGCGCGAGGTGCTGGCGCGTATGGTCGACGGCAGCGAGTTCCAGGAGTTCAAGCCCGACTGGGGCAGCGAGCTGGTCTGCGGCACCGCCTATCTGCACGGCTACCCGGTTGGCATCATCGGGAATAACGGGCCAATCTTCTCCGAATCGGCGGTGAAGGGCGCGCACTTCATCGAGCTGTGCGACCAGCGCAACATCCCGCTGCTGTTCCTGCAGAACATCACCGGCTTCATGGTCGGCGTCGATGCGGAGCGCGGCGGCATCGCCAAGCATTCGGCCAAGCTGGTCTATGCCGTGGCGGCGGCGCGGGTGCCGCGCTTTACCGTGCTGATCGGCGGCTCCTACGGCGCCGGCAATTACGGCATGTGCGGCCGTGGCTTCGAACCGCGCTTCCTGTTCTCCTGGCCCAATTCCCGCATCGCGACGATGAGCCCGGACATCGCCACGAATGTATTGCTCGAGCTGCGCCGCACCAGCGTGAAGCGCGACGAGGCGTCCGACGTCGAGCTCGAGGAGATCGAGCGGCGCACCCGCGCCCAGTTCACCGAGCAGAGCGACCCGTACTACGCCACCGCGCGCCTGTGGGACGACGGCATTATCGAGCCGGCCCAGACCCGCGACGTGCTGGGCCTCTGCCTCGCCCTCGCCGCCGCCGAGCCGCCGAAGACCGGCCGTTCGCCCGTCTACCGCATGTGACCCAGGCAGGACCTCTACGATGATTCGCAAACTGCTGGTCGCCAATCGCGGCGAGATCGCCTGCCGTGTCATGCGGACATGCAAGCGTATGGGCATCGCCACCGTCGCCGTTTACTCGGACGCCGACAGCGATGCGCTGCATGTCGCCACCGCCGACGAGGCCGTCCATATCGGCCCGGCCGAGGCTGCCGGCAGCTACCTCAATGTCGACGCCATCCTGGATGCCGCCAGGCAGACCGGCGCCGATGCGATCCACCCGGGCTACGGGTTCCTGTCCGAGCGTGTGGCATTGGCCGAAGGCTGCGCCGCCGCGGGCATCGTCTGGGTCGGCCCCAAGCCCGAGGCCATCACAAGGATGGGTTCGAAGATCGAATCGAAGCGCATCGCCGAGGTGGCGCACGTCCCTTGCGTCCCCGGTTATCACGGGTCAGCCCAGGACGATGACAGCCTGGCCAAGGCGGCCGCCAAGATCGGCTATCCCGTCCTGATCAAGGCGTCGGCCGGCGGCGGCGGGCGCGGCATGCGCGCGGTGATGAAGCCGGACGAGCTGGCACCCGCCCTGGCGCTGGCCCGGGCCGAGGCCCAGGCCGGGTTCGGCGATCCCTCTCTTCTTATAGAGAAGCTGATCCAGCGGCCGCGCCATCTCGAAGTCCAGCTCGCC
>CAZNNJ010000672.1:0-3664 GCA_964574305.1 uncultured Rhodospirillales bacterium
TGTCGTCATGCAGATGGTCGTACCAGCCGTCCATGTTGCGGCAGAAATCCCCCATGATCCTGGTGGCGAGCGCGATATTGGCGTCCCGCACGGTATTGGCATCGGTCATTTTGTCTTCCCTCAGTTTTTCAGGCCGCGACGAGAGTGTTGCCGCAGATCGCGGTCTCCACCGCCACGGTGTCCAGATATTCGACCACCTCTGCGACCAGCCCGTCGCGTATGCGCAGCACGAAGGCATAGCGCTTCTGCTCATAAGGGCCGGTCGGCCCGACGCCCTTGCAATGGGCGAGCACCACGGCGCGATTGCCCTCGGCGATGATCTCGTCGACGCCGACGACCGGCGGCTCCTTGAAGCTGGCCAGCATCGGCACCTGCCTGGTCAGCATGCCCGTCTTGTCGAGCGTGCCGGAGACCGCGGTGGTGCCGATCACGCTCCAGGTCGCGTCATCGGTCATGCCGGCGAAGGCGCGTTCGAAATCGCCCGAACAGAGCGTATCGAAGAACCGGCCTACGATCGTCTTGGTTTCGGACATCGGGCCGCTCCCTCAGGCGTCGACGAGCCTTTTGCCGAAGACGGCGGTCTCGAGCATCGTCGTGTCCATGAACTCGATGATCTCCACGAAGTCGTCGCCGCGGACGCGGGTGACGAAGGCATAATAGGGCTGGTCGTACGGCCCGGTCGGGCCACGCCCGGCGCCCTTGGCCAGCAGTACCGCGCGGTCGCCATCGACCACCGGCCGGTCGAACGCCAGCTTCGGCGGCTCGACGAAGGTCGAGAGCAACGGGATCAGATTGTCGAACAGATCCTGACGCCCGTTATAGGTCCGCGACGCCTTGGTCTTGCCGATGACGGTATAATGCCCGTCGGCGGCCAGCATGCCGAAGGCCTCGAGGAAGTTCAGCCCCTCGATCCGATCGATGAATTTCTCCGCCACTTCCCGTGTATCGGCCATGTCTATCTCCCTGTGATGTTTGTAAGAATTCAGCTGAGCGCTTCGCGGACACTGTCCGCCTCGATCCATTTGCCGATGTGATGCAGCGAATGGCGGATCATCACCTCGCCGTCCTGCAGCGGCATCGTCTCCTTGGCGCCGGAATCCAGCCCGAGCTGGGTGCGCTCGGTGTTGCCGACATCCTCCAGCAGGATCTCACCGAGCCGCGCGACGTAATGCTCCTGCTGCAGCCGCTGCCAGACGTCGCCGGCCTCGGGCATGTAGAAGCGCGCCTCCCAGCGGGTCGAACGGTGTTTCACCGGCCAGAAATGATGAGTCCAGAAGCCGCCCGGCGAGACGTCGATCTGGAAATTCGGAAACAGCCAGGTGACGTCGACCGCCCAGCTGCGCGACTTGGTCGGGTTGATCGCCGGGTGTTCGAGAAAGACCTTCATATCGTCCAGCCCGGCTGCCGACAGCACGTTGCCGGTGGCGATATTGCTGTAGGCGAGCCGCTCGACCTTCGCCCTTTCGGGCGGCGCATAATCGGGATTGCCGTAGGTCGAGACCGACCGGTGCGGCCCCCAGGTCTGCACGCTGATCGGCCGCGCGAAGGGGTTCTCGCGGCTGGCGAAAGTGGCGCCGATGGTCTCGGGGTGGATCGCGGGGATGTGGTAGGTCTCGGCGAAGGCATCCGCGATCACCTTCCAATTGGCATCGAGGTGCGAGACGAACAGGATCGACTTGTCGGCATTCTGGTAGGGAATGCCGCGATAGCGCTCGCCGAAATCGCCGAGAAATTCGCTGAGCGTCACCTCGGGCTCACGCTGGAGGTTGACGAATATCCAGCCCTCCCAGACATCCGCCGCAACCCGCGTCAGGCCGCATTTCTGCTTGTCCAGCCCGAAGAAATTGCCCTCGTCGGGCACCCCGGCCAGCGTCCCGTCGCTGCGATAGGTCCAGTTGTGATAGCGGCAGACGAAGCGGCCGGCGCTGCCCTCACGGTCGAGCACCAGCGTGTTGCTGCGGTGGGAGCAGACATTGTGGAAGGCGCGCACCGCCCCGTCCCGCGCCCGGGTCACGAGCACGGAGGTATTCGTGACTTCGATCGGGGCGACGAAATAGCTGTTCGGCTCGGACAGGCGCTCAACCCGGCCGAGGCACAGCCAGGCGCGCTTGAATATCCGCTCCCGCTCCAGTGCGAAATAGTCGGGCGACCGGTACGGCAAGGTCGGCACGGGCCCGGTCTCCAGCCCGGCCATCCGGGTGAAATCAGTCGTCGGCGCCCGAAAATCCGCGATCGTCTGGTCCATCCGCCGCGCCTCCTCAACCGAAATGGGCCGGGCCCTGGACGAGCCGCACATTGTGGGGATAGGGCGTGAAGGGCGCCCGCGGCTGGCCGTGCAATTCCGTCGCCATGGCAGCATGGGGAAGCGCCAGCAGCAGCGCCAGCAGCCGGGCGGAGGGCGGCGGCAGCGCGTCCAGCGGAAATTCCTTCAGATGCGCGGTCGCGGCCGGCGCATGGGCCAGCATGGCGGCATAGAAATCCTCGATCTCCGCCATCGATGCCGCCTCACGGCGTTCGCGGCGCGCTTGTGTCGTGGATGCGCCCCAATAGGCCTGAAACGGCTCCAATGTCTCGAAACCCTCGGGCAGCAGCCGGTCCGGCATCGTATTCCCCCCGGTTATCGCCTCAGGCGGCAAGACCGACCTTGAGCTTCCCGCCAACGATCGCGGCCAGCGCATCGGCCAGGCCGCGCTCGACCGCCCGGCCGCCAGTCGGCGTGCGCCAGCCGACATGGCCGTCGGGACGAACCAGGATCGCGCCCTGGTCATCGGTTCCGCGCAACCGCGCCCAGTCGCCGCTGGGATCGCCACAGTCGGCACCGTCGCCGATGGCGATGACATCGATAGCCACGTTCGAGGCCACGGCCGCCCTGCCTGCGGCCTCGCGCCATCCGGCATCGTCCGCTCCGACTAGCAGGGTGAAGCGTCCGCGCCCGACCAGGTCGAGGGTCGAGACTTGCCGGTCGCCTTGCGTCAGCCAGACATGCGGAAGCCGGTGGCCCGGCCTTGCGACCGGCGTATAGATGTCGCCCATCAGGCTCGGCGGCGGCGCTTCGGTGCCGTCCGGAACGATGGCCGCCGAGTCATAGCGAAAACCGATCTCGGTATCGTGCGCCTGAAACTCCATCCGCTGGGTCTTGATGACCTCGGAGAGCCGCTGGCGGCGTGTCGCGCCCTCGGGCGTGTCGGAGAACAGCAGGCGGAAGGCCTCGCGGTTGACCTCGACCGGCGCCCCGGGGATCAGGCCGATACCGGCATCGATGACCAGATGGTTCTGGAAGGTCAGCATCGCCCAGTTGACGTTGCGCGATGCCACCGGCCGGCGCTCGGCCTCGTAGCTGTCGAGCAGCGCATCGGTCGCCTGGTTCTTCAGGACGGCGGCCAGCTTCCAGGCGAGATTATGCGCATCCTGGATCGCCGAGTTGAGGCCGAGCCCTGTCGTCGGCGGATGGCGATGGGCGGCGTCACCCGCCAGGAAGATGCGGCCCGCGCGATAGCTGCGCGCCAGCACGCCCTGCACCTTCCAATTGTTCATCCGGATGATCCGCGGATCGAGATCGGGCAGCCGCAGCAACTCCTTGAGCCGGGGCACGACCGAGGCTTCGTCGAACTGCGCCGGATCGTCGGGCTGGAAGGCGAAATGGAGCAGCCACTCCTCGCTGTGG
>CAZNNJ010000673.1:0-3655 GCA_964574305.1 uncultured Rhodospirillales bacterium
AACCGTTTCTGGGTTCGATGAAATTTCTCAGAAAGATATGGCGCGAGATCCGCGATTTCCGGTTCACGCTCCTCCATATCCTTCTTCCGGCCTGGAACGTGTATCACGCCGGCCGGCAGCTCAGGCGTGAAAGCCCGGAATTCCGGAAGCTTCGGCCGGCCGACCTCGTCGCCGTCATCCCGTTCTATGGCGAAAGCGCGATGCTTCAGGCCTGCCTCGCCCATCACCGGCATCTCGGCGTCAATCTATTCGTGCTGCTCGACCTGTCGGAGGCTGGCGGCCTCGCAGCCGAGCTCAAGGGGGTGGAAGATTGCGTGGTCTGGCGCCCGCGCGGCACGGTTGCCCTGAAGCGGGCTCTGCTGTGGCTGAATTATCTGCGCCGGCGCTATGCCACCGGCCGCTGGTGCCTGTCGATCGAGCCGTCCGACTTCATTGCCTTCCGTCACAGCGAAACGCGCAAGCTGAAAGACCTGATCGAGTTCGTCGAAAGCGAACGGCGCAATCATATTTACGGCGTGGCCATCGAAATGTACGGCGACCGTCCGGCGGTGGAGCTTTCCCTGCAGCCCGGCGACGATCCACGCGCCTTGCTGCCCCTGTTCGATCCGCTGGGCTACGAGACGGCAAAGCCCGGCCGGCTGATGGAGGTCGCGGTGCGCGGCGGGCCGCAGCGCCGCCGGCTGTTCCAGGCGATCCCCCGGCGCTCGCCGGCGCTCAACCGCATCCCGCTGGTCAAGTGGGAGTGGTATTTCAACTATGCCGCCGGCACGCGCGTGCTGACGCCCAGGAAGCTCAACCAGCCACACACCGCCCACCATGCCAACCCGTCCGTATGCCTGCTCAACTATGCCCAGCTCAACGACGATGGTCTCCTGGCGCGGGCGGCGGTGGCCGAGAGCGAGGAATGGGTGCAGGACGCGGGTGATCCGATCTATCCCGGTATCGCGAAGCTGCGCACGATGACCCTGAAAACCAATGTCAGCAGGGACCTGACCGACAGCCGCGACCTGGCGGAGGCCGGGTTGTTCACGTCCGGCCAGTGGTTTTGAGGGACCTGCGGTGAAGATTGCCTTCGCGCTGATCGCGCACCAGCACCCCGAGGCGGTCGCGCGCCTGATCCGGCTGATCGTCGCCGACGGCCATGTCGCGGCCGTGCATTACGACGCGCGTGCCGCCGAGGCCGGCTACAAGACCCTGGTCGATGCCTTTGCCGGCAACCCATCGGTCCGCATCGTGCGACAATTCCATGTCGCCTGGGGCCAGTGGTCGATCGTCGCGGCGACCCTGCGCTGCCTGGACGAGATGGAGGCGGCGGGCTGGGAGCCGGACTATGTGCATCTGCTGAGCGGCGCCGACTATCCAATCCGCTCGATGCGCGATTTCGCCGCCTTTCTCGACCGCAACCGGGGCAAGCAGTTCCTGGAGTGTGTGCCCTCAAACGAGCGGCGCTGGGTCCGCGGCGGCATGCAGCAGGAGCGCTATCAATATCGCTTCTGGTTCAACTGGCGCGACCAGCGCACGCTGTTCGACCTGTCCTACAACATTCAGAAGACGCTGGGCCTGAAGCGGAAGTTCGTCCGCGGGATCGAGCCCCATATGGGTTCGCAATGGTGGACGCTGAGCTGGGATGTGGTGAAGCAGATCATGGTCCTGGCACGCGAGCCGGACATACTGGCCTTCTTTTCCACAACGCTGATCCCGGACGAGCTGTTCTTCCAGACCATGGTGGCCCACCTCGTCGATTACAGGACGATCACCGGGCGCAACCTGACCCTCTATCAGTTCACCGATTACGGTGTGCCGGTCGTCTATTACACCGATCACATCGATTATCTGCTGCGCCAGCCCTTCTTCTTCGCGCGCAAGCTGTCGCCCCACAGCCCCGAGCTTCAGGACGGGCTGGAGGCATCCTGGGCCGATGGCGCCACCAGCCATCCACGCCAGTTCCCCGACGACGAATTCGGCCGCATCGGCACGGAATACGAGGACTATCGCATCTCCCATCGCCTCGGCGTGCCGGGGCGGCCGGTGGTCGGGCTGATGTCCAATCGCTGGTCGGAGAACCTGGGCGGCCTGACCAGGCCCTATTTCTGCGTGCTCGGCACCAGCACGGCCGAGCTCAGAGTGGTTCACCGCGCGCTCTCCCACCTGCCGGAACTGCTCTGCCACGGCCAGCTGTTCCACGCGTCGCGCAGCGAGTTCGCCGGCGGCGTCGACAGCTTTGCCGGCTACGATGCCCGGAGCACCGAGATCATGCATGTCTCGGCGCCCAACTTCCTGGCCGATCTCGTCCGCTCCGAAACCGAGCGGACCAGCGGCTTTCTGCTGCGCTGGGGGCAGGGCTGGCACATTTATGAGATCATGTTCGACCGCCCGAACGTGCGGATGGCCGTGCTGCGCGGCGATCCGTTCCTGGCCTTCGTCGAAACGCTGAAGCCGGTTCATCCCCACCTCGACGAAACGCTGGATCTGGGGCCCCTGTCAGAGCTTCCGGCCGATGCGCTGGTCCATCGCTTCCGCCAGTTCGTCGTCGCGTTCTGCGCCTTCAACAAGAAGGTCGACGAGATGATGCGCAGCCATATCGACACCAAGCCGCAGGACTGGGCCAATTATATCGTGCTCGGCGAGCCAGTGGCGCCGCGCGGGCTGCCTCAGCGCCGGAGCACCGACCGGCGCGCGTCCGACCCGCTGGACAACGTGCTCTACTGGCGCAGCTGGATGGCCCAGCTCGGCCGCAGTTTCGAACTCGAATCCCAGGACGGCGGCACCGACTGGAGCAATATGGTCCGCGACGTGAAGGAGCTGGCGAAAAAGCGGCAGGTGGTGGTCGACCGGCTGGTCGCGTGCGGCCTCAACCGGGCGGCGCTCGAAAGCTTCAAGGAAGGGTCGGACGATCCGAAGATCGTCCTCGCCTTTGTCTAGCTTCCGCTAAAATCCGGCCTGGTCGCGGAATGCGCCGGCGAGCAGGCTGCTGATTGCGTAGAGCACCAGGGTGCCGAAGAAGGCATAGCCGAGATACGTGACGTAGAAGCTGCGGTCGGGTGCGCTCGGCAGGCTCGGTGCGACGAAGTCGACGAGATAGCTCTGCTTCTTGGCGGCGTCGGCGCGCGCCACGGCCAGCCCCTGCTGGGCCGACTGATAGGCGTTCTGGGCGAACGTCACCTCAAGCTGCAGGCGCGAATATTCCTCCAATATCTGGGAATAGGTCATGCCCGAGCCGGTCAGGCGGTCTTTCTGGTCCTGGAGCTGGGCCTCGATCGCCGCGATCTGATTCTTCAGCTGCTGCACCTGCGGCGCGCTGGGGCTGGCATAGCTCAGCGCGTTGGTCAGCGCAGTGCGCGCCTGCGACAGCTGGGTCTCCAGCGCGCCGACGATCTGGCCATACTGGTTGGCGGTGTTCGTCGGATTGAGATCGCGATGCTCGTTCTGGAAGCGCGTTTCGGCGATCTGCGCATCGCGCACCCGCCCCTCCTGACGCGCGACCTCCTCCTCGGCGAATTTCATCTCGTCGTTCCGGGCCCGCGCGGTCATCTGGTCGATCATTTCGTCGCTCGATTCGACGATCGCCGCGGCGATCGCCTGCGCGAACTTGGGATCGAAAGCCTGCACGTCGACGTTGACATAGCCACCCAGACCTTGCCTTACGCTGTTGCTG
>CAZNNJ010000674.1:0-3649 GCA_964574305.1 uncultured Rhodospirillales bacterium
CCACCCCTTGTCCGCCTTCGAATAGTTCTGCCGTACCCCTCGACCCTCTGCGTACGCGTTCCCGAGGTTATACTGGGCGCCGGCCGCCCCCTGATCGGCGGCCTTACGAAACCACTTCACAGCTTCGGCATAGTCCTGCGGCACGCCACGGCCGTAGTAGTACGCATTCCCGAGGTTGTTTTGGGCTGCTGCTCCACCCGGGGAGCCGCCCTCTATATCCGGCCTACCGGCGGCCCCTTCACCGGCATCACGGCCCAGATTGTATGCGAAGACTGCGGCCACAAAGATTGCTGTGGTAATTCCGGCGACAAGCAGCCACGTTTTTTCTTTGCTCCCGATCGGCATGGCCCATCCGCTTTCTACTGCCCACGCTACCGCATAGCCGCCTCCGTTCGGGTAGATCAACCCGCTCGACGCCGGCCTTTCCGCTGGCGTCCTTCAGCTAAGATTCGCCGAATTTCGGCCCCGCGCTCTTTTCCGGTCGTCGACGAGAAACCTTCCGCTAGGAGCGGCGTCCAATCGATTGACGGGTATATCACGGTCTCGATTGCGGCCTTTCTACGCTTAAGCTCAGACGGCGCAAGATAATCCAGAGAGATACTGTTAAAGGCGGCGATCTCTTTACGATTTTTGGAGTCATGGCCGGTAATTTCGTCGGCCATTAGCAGACCATTTGGGATGCCACTGCTCACAATTTTCGATGTCGTATTTTTTCGAAACGAGTGATAGTCCATGAGGACCACATAGACGCCGATCCGACGTCGATAGTCCGTGAATCGCTCGCTGTAGATATGGCCGTACTTTTTATCTCGCCCCGAGCGCTCCATGGCTGGAAACAGCCTCTCGCCTTTGGCTTGCTTGACCAGATCCAGAAACCCGCAACGGATAGCGATTGAGTGCACGGGCACAATCCGTCTGGACGACTTCGTCTTTAACCCTTTGTTGATGTCCAGCACCGGAATCCCATCGATTTCGTAAACGTCATCACCGGTCAGACAGCAATATTCCTCAAGGCGCCCGCCGTGGAGTATGGCGAGGACCGGGAGCCACCAATATTCGTCCCGGATCACGAGCCCGCCTGGATCGGGATTGTGTCGCCAATAGCCTTTGTCGGGGTATTCGACAAAACCCGTCCAGATCGGCGAGGCAAACAGTTTGGCGAGCGAGTCGTCGTCCCACTGGATGCGATCTTCACTGTCCGGAACGTCCGCGCTCCACGACAGCTCGTCGAACAGTTTCCCGAGGTCTACTGCTGGCAAACCCGTCGGCTGCTGGGTGTTCGCCCACCTCAAGAACGCTGTGATGCTGCCCCAATGCCGGTTAAGCGTCTTCCGCGCCATCGTGAGCGTCTCGTCATCCTTCTCGGCAATGACCTGTTCCAGAGACATCTTCTTGTGCCGGGACGATTTTCCGTAGTTTGACGGGAGCCTTTCGAGGGTGTTGCGAAGAGTCTCGATCTGAGGGCGCGTGTAGCGATGCAGAGGCTGATCTTTGATGCACAAAAACAATATGTTGATGCTGTTCTTATTCTGACTTTCGGTTTGTTTTTTCCACTTGGACTTAGCCTTTTCCGCAAACCAATCCGCGACGAAGGTTTTAAGCGTGGGTGCATTGTCTCCCGCGACTGCCTCGGTCGGCGTCACGGGCGTCAGCGGTGTGGCCCGCGTCATCAAGGTCGTTTGACCCGTCGGTGCTGTCGCGAGGACGCCTTCCGTGGCCGGTGTGCCAAACGCCTGCCAGACGGCAGGAAGCGGCATCGAGCCTTGTGCATCCTCCTCGTATTCTCCGAGGCATCGCATCGCATCGCGAATGTAACCCTGCGACAATCCGCGCAGCATGGCCCGGCCCAACTCACGCCAAGCACGGCTGTCGGGGTCGATGGGGAGTCCGTGCTGATGGAGAACTTCGTACATCAAAGGCTCGATCGACACGAAATCGTTCGACATCAAATTGTCTTTGCAGAGGGCAGCATAGCCGACGCTGATCTGCGCCAGAATGGCCGAGCGCTCCGGTGTAAGGTCATATTCCGCCCGACGAAGCTCAAATTGTTCGAGTTCCATCGCGACCGCGTCGGAGACGAGAACGGCGAGTTCATTAGGGTCGAGTCGGGTTTCTGACATGGCTATGGAGTGGAAGAGCAGGTCCGCGAAAACGTCAAGCCGACGAACGAGCTCTCTGGCAATTTCCCGTTTGTCGGTTCTGAGCCCATAGACGAGTTGCGGTCGCCCGAAGGCGACCCTCAGCGTTAGCGGAACCCTTCGACGCCAATAAAAGCGGCCGCCACGACGAAAAAGGTGCTGTAAACGGGACACGATTCGGCCACTCCGTTGGCCGCTGTGTCACATGCTGTATCACCCAGCTGAGGCACATGCGGCGGAACGAACGCCGACTAATTCAGAATTTCAGACACTTACGAGCGCTCAGGAATGGCTGGGGGACGTGGATTCGAACCACGATAAGCAGAGTCAGAGTCTGCTGTCCTACCGTTAGACGATCCCCCAGCAGGGCTTCGGCGCCATTCGATGGCCGAAGGACGCGCCTGTTAGCACGCCGAAAATCATTTTGGTACCCCCAGGGCCGATTTTTAGCCCTTCGAGAACCGCAAATCTTGCTTGCGTGGCACATTGCTTGGCCCCAGCGGCCCGAACGGGCATGATGCGGGATGCCATCCAAACCCAAAAACCCCGGCCAACCGAAGATCCCCGGCAAATCGGGCGGAAAAAAATCCGCCCCCGCCCAGCGCGGGCTGGCCGTCCGGGTCAAGACTGCGAAGTCGCGCGACCTCGCCTCCACGCTATGGCTGGAGCGGCAGCTCAACGACCCTTATGTCCAGGAGGCCAAGCGCCTGGGCTATCGTAGCCGGGCTGCCTTCAAGCTGGCGCAGCTGGACGACAAATGCCGGCTGCTGAAGCCCGGCATGCGGATCGTCGACCTGGGCGCCGCGCCCGGCGGCTGGACCCAGATCGCCATCGAGCGGACCAAGGCGCTGACCTCGGGCGCGAAAATCGTCGCGCTGGACATATTGCCGATGGACGCGGCCCCGCCGGCGACCGTGCTGCATCTCGATTTCACCAAGGACAGCGCGCCGGCCGCGCTCAAAGCAGCGCTGGACGGCGAGGCCGACCTGGTGCTCACCGACATGGCGGCGCCCGCCACCGGCCATCGCGAGACCGACCATATCCGCATCATCGCACTCGCCGAGATGGCCTATGACTTCGCCGCCGAGGTGCTGGCGCCTGGTGGGGCTTTTGTCGCGAAAGTGTTCCAGGGCGGGTCGGAGCGGGATCTGCTGAACCGGCTGAAGCAGGATTTCTCGGCCATCCGCCATGTGAAGCCGCCGGCCAGCCGGGCCGAGTCGGCGGAGGTCTATGTCGTGGCTCAGGGGTTCCGGCGGCCCGTTCCTACGGCTTGAAGCTGAAGGCGCCGGGCAGCAGCGCCTCGGCCTTTACCGTGACATTGATGTCGTTGCCGGCGGCGTCCTCGGTGCCGAAGGTGACGTCGGCATCCGGGCCGAACTCGATGATCGCCTGGCGGCAGGCGCCGCACGGGGCGCAGGGGAGCGGCACGCCGATCGGGTCGAGCGCGACCACCGCGACGGCCTTGAGCCGCATTGCGTGGCCTTCCGCCGCCACCGCCGCGGCGATCGCGT
>CAZNNJ010000675.1:0-3649 GCA_964574305.1 uncultured Rhodospirillales bacterium
GGGCCGATCCCGCTCACGGGCAACTGGAAGCTTGTGCTCGAGACCTTCCTCGAATCCTACCATTTCCACTATGCCCACCGGGACAATCTGGCCCAATATTACCACGGCAACTGCAACACCGTGGACAAGATGGGCCGGCACCTGCGCACCTGCACGGTGCTGAAGTCGATCACCACGCAGCTCAAGGGGACACCGGTCGAGAGCTGGGTTCCGGAGAACCACATCCACGTGAAATATGTGCTGTTCCCCGGCACGGTGCTGATCAACACGCCGCAGGTGACCGAGTTCTACCAGATCGTGCCCAAGACGGTGGACACGTCGGTCGTCCGCCACGCCTCATACAGCCGGCTGGACCTCACCGATCCGGGCAATGCCGCGATGTATGAGCGTGTGTGGGAAAGCGCCCACACCGTCGTGCAGAAGCAGGACTTCCCTTTCGGCGTCACCACCGCCCATGCCGCGCTGAAGGCCGGGGGCTTGCAGAAGCTGCTGTTCGGCAAGAACGAATGGGCGCTGCAGATCATGCACCAGGAAATCCAGAAGGCCCTGGCCGCCGCCCGTTGAAGGAACAGGGCGGCTTCGGCCGCCCTTTTTGCCGATGGGACCGTGGCGTAGACTCGACGGTCCATCGATCGTCCAGAGCCGCCCATGCCGAACAACGGCCCGCCCAATCCCGCCTACCGCCTCCCCGTCGAGGATATAGACTTTCTGCTGCGCGACGAGCTGCGCGGCGTCCGCTTCATGCTGGAATATGAGAAGGCCGAGCTGTCGCTGCGCGACTGGGGCGTACGCTCGACCGTCATCGTCTTCGGCAGCGCCCGCATTCCCTCGCCCGAGCAGGCGAAGGCAGAGCTTGGCGTTGCCGCCGGCGCGGATGCCAAGGCGCGCGCCAAGCGCCGCATGGAGCTGTCGCGCTATTACGCAGAGGCGCGCAATTTCGGCCGCATCGTGTCTGAACGCGGCGGCGCGCTGTGCGAAGACGGGGACCTGCGCGACAATGTCATCGCCACGGGCGGCGGGCCCGGGGTTATGGAGGCGGCCAATCGCGGCGCCGCCGATGCCGGCGCGCCCAGCATCGGCTTCAATATCGGCCTGCCGCATGAGCAGCGGCCCAACCCCTGGTCCACGCCTGAACTGACCTTCCAGTTCCACTATTTCGCAATGCGCAAGATGCATCTTGCGATGCGCGCCAATGCCCTGGTCGCGTTCCCCGGAGGCTTCGGCACGCTGGACGAGCTGTTCGAGCTCCTGACCCTGGAGCAGACGCGCAAGGCGCCGCCGGTGCCGATCGTGCTGATGGGCCGATCCTACTGGCGGCGGCTCGTCAATTTCGAGGCGCTGGTCGAGGAGGGCATGATCGAGGCCGCCGACCTTTCCCTGTTCAGCTTCGCCGACACTGCCGAGGAAGCGTGGGCCGAGCTCACTGCCCGTGGGCTGAAGGCGCACACCCCGCCGGAGGACCAGCCAGGATGATGACCGAGACCGTATTCACCCTCACGCGCGAACAGCAGGCCTTCTACGAGCAGACCTTCAACAGCGGCTATAACAGCTGGGCCGGGCTTAAGCTCAAGGAGGTCAGGCCCGGCTTTGCGCGCATCGCCTTCCGGCCCAGGCCGGAGATGCTGACGCCCTGGGGAACGCTGAACGGCGGCGTGCTGAACAGCCTGATCGAGGTTCCGGCCTTCCTCGCCTTGCTGCCGTCGCTGGAGGCAGGCGAGCGGCCGGTCACCAACGACATCTTCCTGCAGCATGTCCGGCCCTTGCCCGGCGACGCCGAATACGAGCTGACCGGCCGTCTGTTGCGCAGGGGCAAGACCATGGCCTGGCTGGAATCGACCGCCTGGGTCGGCGGCAAGGAATGCACCTTCGCCCGGCTGACCAAGACGCTGACCAAGCGATGAAACCATATAGGAAAGTTGAACCGCCAAGACGCCAAGTTATGAGACGCCAAGTCAGGACGAGCGGACGATCCGCCTTATCCCGTTTTTAATAAGAGTGACGTTGAAATTGATGAGCAAGCCCAGCTGCTGCCCGGAGAGTTTCAAATAAGTCAAAAGCTGAGCTTCATGGATTGGGAGAATTGTCTCGACAGCTTTTGCTTCAACGACGACGAGGCCGCCGACAACCATGTCCATCCGGAAGCCGGCATCGATGCGGGTGTTCCGGTAGACAATGGGACCACGACTTGGCACTCGACGGATAGATTTCGATTTCTGAGTTCCGCGGTCAGGCATTGTTCATATGCCGACTCCAGCAGCCCGGGGCCAAGCGTCGTATGAACCGCGAAAGCGGAATCGACAATCTGTCGAGCAATACGGTCATGTTCGAAGGAAGGCTCGATCATCTTGGCGTCTCTTAGCTTGGCGCCTTGGCGACTTGGCGGTTAAACGACATCGCCGCCTGCCGCAATATATCAGAACCACCTTTCCAGCCAATCGACCATGATCCTGTTGGTCTCCTCCGGCTGCTCCTGCTGGGTCCAGTGGCCGGAACCCTCGATCACGCGGCGTTCCAGATTGTCGAAATAGGTCAGCAGGTTGTCCGACAGCGAGACATCGCAGATGCGGTCCTGGCGGGCGACGACCATCAGGGCCGGGATCGACTGGCGCGGAATCTTGCCGCCGGGGAACAGCTCGCCCTGAAGCTCCCAGTTGCGGACGATCGAGCGGTACCAGCTGAGGCCGCCGCCGAAGCCGTTCCTGGCATAGGCGTCGGCGAAATAGCCGAGCTCGTCCGGCGTCAGGAAAACTTCGCCCGGCCAGGTCGATTCGTCGTCTTTGAACCAGTGGATGAAGGACATGCTTTCCCGGTCGTGCTTGCCCGAGCGCGACAGGTTGGTGCCGTGGCCGGTGTCCTTGCGCATAAAGAAGCGGAAGGACCTGGCGGTGTCCGCGTTCAGCTCCGCCTCGCACTGTTTGGTCTTGAAATAGGCGACGTAGTTTCGCGGGCCGTAATGCTGCAGATACATCTCCTCCGGGTTCATCGGGATATAGCCGAAGGGAGTGTTCAGCGTGATGACGCCGGCAGTCGATTGCGGCTGGTAGAACGGCATCATCCAGGAGACGAAGCCGCCGAAATCGTGCCCGACGACGACCGCCTTCTCATAGCCGGCATCGGCGATGAGGCCGGCCACGTCGGCGGTGATCTGGTCCATCGTATAGGCATAGGGGTCGTCCGGCCCGTTCGACTGGCCATAGCCGCGCAGGTCGGGCGCGATGACATGGAAGCCGGCGGCGGCGATCGGCGCCAGTTGGTGGCGCCAGGAAAAGCCCAGCTCGGGAAAGCCGTGGCACAGCACGACGCAGACTTCTTTGGTCCGTTTTTCAGGCCTGGCCTCGAACACCGCCAGGCGGACGCCGTTGGTCGATACGAAACGCGGCTGCGGAAACATGCTTCCTCCCAATTGGTTTGGAGGAGCTTAGCACGCCGCCCATGCCGGGCGCATATGCGTCAGTCTCCGCGCCCCGGGATGAAGGTGAAACCGTGCTGCTCGTTCGCCATGCCGACGGGCATCGGCGGGCGCGGGCCAACCCTCATCCCCCCGACCACATCCCCGGCGGCTGCGCCCCCCCACCCTTTTAATGGCCCCGCCACCCCCCCCTCGCCCCCGCATAACATGATTATCGCCCACCGCCGTACACAAAATCTT
>CAZNNJ010000676.1:0-3647 GCA_964574305.1 uncultured Rhodospirillales bacterium
CGTCGCCCGAGCTCGAGAATACGGTGATCCCAGCTGCGGCAGCGACCTGATAAATCTGGTGGGCTTGGTTCAGCTGTAGATTATTGCCGCCCCCTTTGATCGCAGCCTCGTCGGCGCCGAAACTGAGCGACATCACCTGTCCCAGATGATTGTTGATGGCGTAGCGCTGGGCGTTGTTGAGGGCGTCGCCGCCGTTGTTCGGCGCGATCACCAGGACGATCTTGGCCATGGGCGCGATGGCATGCGCATATTGCACGTCGAGGCTGGTCTCAACCGCCCAGCCGGTCTCTCCATGGTGCTGCTGCGGATTGTAGGTCGGCTTGCCCATCGGATAGACGACCCGGAAATCCGCGGCCGGCAATCCGAAGGCCGCGCTGAAAGTATCGAGGTCCTGCTGCACGGTGGGGCTGCCATAGGCATCGACGATCACGATCGTCTGCCCCGCGCCGTCGGCTCCTGCCGGCACATTATAAGCCGCGCGCATCAGGGCGGGAGTATAGCAGGCGAGACCAAGTTTGGCCACGCATTGCGACGGGGTGGGGAAAGCGTGCGGTGCGCTGCGCGATGCAGCCGCCAGCAGTTTATAGGGCGGGTTTACCGTATAGACGATATCGCCACTGCCGGCTGCCGCCGGTCCGGATGAGGTCAGCACAAGGCTGAATGCTGAAACGGCGCCCAAGACCAGCCCCTTCCCGGAAAGGACACCTGATTTCCCGGCTATCATTCTCGATCTCCCATCGGGCCGAGAAATTCGTTCCCCTGGCAGGCGGGCCCGCTCACCCCAGTCTATCCGGAGATTAGCGCATCGATTCATCCCCGGGCAATAATGTGAAATGACGTACCCCAAAGTACCTTCGTATAATTCCCATAAAATTATGAAATTATCCGAAATAACTATAAAGAAAATTTATCCCTTATATGTTGAATTTGGAAGTTCGGCGACAGAGGCCGGCCTCGTTTGATTGCACCCGTCGCCCGCACACCCCCTTCCCGTTTTGCGGGCGAGCGCTTGCTTAAGCTCAATAAATCCCCAGACCCGCGGCGATCTGCTCCAGGGCCCAGTCGACCTGGTCGGCGCTGACGATGAGAGGCGGCGCGAAACGCACTGTGTTCGTGTGGGTTTCCTTGGCCAGCAGGCCGCGCTCCATCAGCGCCTCGGTGAGCCGGCGGGCACCGCCGGCGTCGGGGTTCAGTTCCAGGGCGATCAGCAGGCCACGGCCACGCACCTCGCGGACGACGGCGTGGTTCAATGCCCTGAGGCCGGCCAGGAAGCGCTCGCCCATCGTGGCGGCGTTCTCGACCATCCCCTCCTCGACCAGCACCTTCATCGCGGTGCGGGCGACGGCGCAGGCCAACGGGTTGCCGCCGAACGTGCTGCCGTGTTCGCCGGGCTTCAGTACGCCCAGCACCTCCTGGTTCGAGAGCACGGCGGAGATCGGATAGAAGCCGCCAGCCAGCGCCTTGCCGATCAGGGTGACATCGGCCTCGATCCCCTCATGCTGCTCGGCCAGCAGCTTGCCGGTACGGCCAAGGCCGGTCTGGATCTCGTCCAGGATCAGGGTCACGCGATGGCGCGTGCAGATCTCCCGCACCTGCCGCAGATAGCCGTCGGGCGGGATGATGACCCCGGCCTCGCCCTGGATCGGCTCGACCAGGAAGCCCACCGTATTGGGCCGGATCGCGGCCTCCAGCGCTTTGGCATCGCCGAACGGGATTGTCTTGAAGCCGGGCGGGAATGGGCCGAAGCCGGCGCGCGCCGCCGGATCGGTCGAGAAGCCGACGATGGCGATGGTGCGGCCGTGGAAATTGTCGGCGCAGACGATGATCTCGGCCTGGTCACGGGGCACGCCCTTGACCTCATAGCCCCATTTGCGCACCGCCTTGATCGCGCTCTCCACCGCCTCGGCGCCGCTGTTCATCGGCAGCACCTTGTGCGACCCGGTCAGCGCGCAGATCTCCTCGTAGAACAGCGGCAGTTGGTCGTTGCGGAACGCGCGGGAGGTAAGGCTGAGCCGCCCCGCCTGCTCGACCAGCGTCGCCAGGATGCGGGGATGGCAGTGGCCGTGATTGACCGCCGAATAGGCCGACAGGCAGTCGAGATAGCGCTTGCCCGCCGTATCCCAGACATAAACACCCTCGCCGCGTGACAGCACGACGTCGAGCGGCTTGTAGTTATGCGCGCCCAGGCGATGCTCGATCGCCAAATAGTCGGACAGTCCCAAAGTGCGCGGCGGCTTCATGATTGACTGAATAGCATGACGCCGCGGAAGCCGAAAATTTGGCGGCAATATTACAGCAGAAAAGCACAGGAACTACGCCCAATCGCCGTTTGATTTAGGGCCTCGAGCCGTAATAGAGTCACCGACGCAGCTTCGGCGGCCGAATCGCAGCAGTGAGCGCAGATGACGACCGATACCAAACCCGCCTTCCGGGTCCTTCTCGCGGAGGACGTCAAGCTCAACCAGATGTTGACGCAAAAACTCCTGGCGCGGTCGGGCTATCAAATCGACATCGCCGAGAACGGCATCCAGGCGATCGAGGCGATGCAGAATGCGCATTATGACGTCATTCTGATGGATGTGCAGATGCCGGAAATGGACGGCATCGAAGCCACCCGCCACATCCGCAACATGGCGGGAACCAAGAAATTCATCCCGATCATCGCGCTGACCGCCCAGGCCGAGAACAATACCGAGGACGAGTTGCGCGCCGCCGGCATGGACGACTACATCTCCAAGCCGATCAACTTCGATATACTGTTCTCAAAACTATCGGCCCTGGCGGCGAAGCGCGACGGTTAGATCGGGGGAGTAACCGACCGGCAACTCAGCGGCGGATAGTTTCACCCTCTCCTAACCTACCCCATCAAGGGGGGAGGGACATGAATAAGATTCCCTCTCCCTCGATGGGAGAGGGTTAGGGTGAGGGTGAATGCCACCGCCTCACCGCTCTTTACCTTTCTTCCACCAGCAGGATTCTTGCGCCGATCGGATCGGCGCCGAACATCAGCCTGGCCTGCTCGTTCTCACATGACGTCCCTTCGAACGTCCGGCCGCCGAGCGCCCTGATCTCGGCCGCCGTCGCACCGATATCGCCCGTCGCGAAGGCGAGGTAGCGCAAGCCGTACTGGTTGACCGGCAGCGGCTCGCGGCCGCCGAAGGCGGCGGGCGATTTCATCTCCAGAAGCTCGATCGTGTCGCGGTTGCCGTTGCGGATCATCTGGGCCCTGAGCTTCACGTCTTCGAGCTCGTTGATCACGTTCATGAAAAAGCCGATCATCGAGCCCAACTCTTTCAATGGGCGTCCCTCCACGGGCGAACCCACAACGATGTCAGTTTGATCGGCAAGACGCGCCAACAGCAACTGCCAAGCTGCCAGCAGCGTCATAAAGAGAGTGCCTTTTTGGCGCCGGCCAAGTTCCCGAAGCGCCATCGTGACGTCCGCCGAAAGTGATACCGGAACGCGGGGGCCACGATCGCTGATGACTGCCGGTCGAACGTAATCGGTCGGCAGCTCTAACTGCTCCGGAATTCCACGTAAACGCTCTCGCCAATGACCCAGAAGTCGGTCAAGACGCGCGCCCTGTAAGGATTGGCGTTGCCACAACGAGAAATCGGCATACTGGATTGGCAGCGCTGGTAACGGAG
>CAZNNJ010000677.1:0-3643 GCA_964574305.1 uncultured Rhodospirillales bacterium
ACTTCATGCCGGCCAGCCTGCCCCAGCGCCTGGGCGGGCCAGGCGCCTGGGAGGCGGGGCCGTGTGCGCCGGGATTTAAGCACGTCGAGGTTCAGCCGCGCTTCGCGGCCAAGGCGGTCGAGTTCATTGGCCGGCAGACGAAGGACAAGCCGTTCTTCCTGTACTTCCCGCTGACCGGCCCGCACGAGCCCTGGGTGCCGACCCGGGAATTTCGCCTAGAGTCGGTACGGCGTCCGCCGGGGCGCCAAGATTGCTGGAGGCGTGCATTGACCGACCCGGACAGCACCACCGCGGAGGCGCGGCTCAAGGACGTCAAGACCTATTTCAATAACGGCGAGTTCTTCCGCGCCTACGATCTTGCCGCCGAGGGGCTTCAGCAGTTTCCCGGCAATGTCCCGCTCGCCCATCGCGCGGTGCTGAGCCTTGCCAATGCCGGAGCGACGCCGCAGGCGCTGGAGAAATACTACCAGTTCGGCCTCGACAAGCGGCTCGAGACCGACGCCCGCAGCCTGCTCGGCCGGCTGAAGAAGGACCAGGCCTTCGCCGAGACCGGCGAGGCGCGCGAGACGCTGTTCCGCGAGGCCCGCGCGCTCTACGAGGGCGCCTTCCGCACCGCCACCGTCGCGCGCGACCCCGAGGCCTATTACCCGGCGATCAACGCCGCGACGATGGCGCTGTTCGGCGGCGAGACGGCGGCGGCGGACCGGCTGGCGACAAAGGTGCTCGAGCTGCTGGAGCCGCGGATATCCGCGCCCGGTCTCGCCGATGCCGCCGACCGCTACTGGGTCCTGGCGACGGCGCTGGAGGCCCATCTGGTCCGCGGCGACCTGGGCGCGGCCGAAAGACTGATCGGCCTCGTCGTCGCGGCGAGCCGCAGCGATTATGCCGCGCTGTCCACGACCGGGCGGCAGCTCGGGCGGATCGTCGACGCCAAGGGGCTCGATCCCAGCGTGCTGGGCGCCTTCGAGCCGCCGGCGATCGTCCATTTCCTCGGCCATATAATCGCGCCGCCGGGGCAAGCGGGGAAGTTCCCGGCGGTGCAGGCAGCGACGGTCGCGGCCAAGATCGCCGCGCTGCTGGACGACATGCGGATCGGCGCCGCCTACGGCTCGCTCGCCTCGGGCGCCGACATATTGTTCGCCGAGGCGCTGCTCGGGCACGGGGTCGCGCTCAATGTCGTTTTGCCCTTCGCCATCGCCGACTTCATCGAGCAGTCGGTGCGGCCCGCCGGCGAAGACTGGGTCGACCGGTTCCAGGCCTGCCTCGCCGCCGCCAAGACGGTGCGCTACGCGACCGACGACGCCTATCTGGGCGACGACCAGCTCTTCACCTATTGCAGCAGCCTGGCGATGGGTCTGGCCAGTCTCTGCGCCCGGCATATGAACGCGCCGCTGCGGCAGCTCGCGGTATGGGACGGCACCGTCAGCGAAGGCGCCATCGCCGGGACCGCCGCCGATATGAGCGCCTGGCACGAAGCCGGCCATCCGATCACGATCGTCCCCCTGGGGGCCGATGCCAATGTCGAGAAGCTGCCCTCCTGGCACCGCCCCAAGGTCGCCCCGGGCCGCCGCGACACGCGGGCGATGCTGTTCGGCGACATCCACGGCTTCAGCAAGCTGAGCGACGCCCAGCTGCCGGTCTTTACCGCAAAGATCATGGGAACGCTGGGGCAGGTGGCGCGCCGCCATGCAAAGGATATCGCCTTCATCAACACCTGGGGCGACGGCATCTTCATCGTCATCCGCGACGCCGGCCGCGCCGCCTGCTGCGCGCTGGACATGCAGGATGCCATCAACGGGATCGACCTCGCGGCGGCCGGCCTGCCCGAGACGCTGAGGCTGCGCCTCGGCGGCCATCTGGGCCCCGTCTACGAATTGGACGACCCGGTCACCGAGCGCTCCAACTATTACGGCGCCCATGTCAGCCGCGCCGCCCGGATCGAGCCGATCACGCCCGAAGGCTGCGTCTACGTCACCGAAACCTTCGCCGCCGTGCTGGCGCTCTACAATGCCGACGAATTCTCCTGCGACTATGTCGGCATCACCGAAATGGCCAAGCATTACGGCAACCTGCGCATGTTCCTGCTGCGCCGCGCCGGCGACGGCAAGGGCCCGGCGGTGCTGGGCGATATCGAGCGCGCCGCGGGGTAGGGATTACTTCCCGACTTGACCGGCCTGCTGGTTGAACCACTCCAGGTCCTTTTTCCAATCCGCCGAGTCCGGGTTCTTCGCGGCGTAGGTGGCGACGATGGCGTGGCCCTGGTTCAGGGCGGCGCGGAAGTCGGCGGTCTTGCCCATTTTGCGATAAGCCTCGGCCAGGGCGGCGTATGAGGCGGACAGGTCGTGCTGCCAGTCGGCGTTGGCCGGGTCGGTCTTCGCCAGCGCCTGCCGGATATTGAGGCTCGCCTGATAGGATTTGACCGCCTCGGGCACCCTGTTCTGCTTCAGCAGCACGTCGCCGACATTCTCCTGCGCGGCCGACAGGCTGTCCTTCCAGCCGGCATTGCTGGGATCGGCCTTGGCGAGGCTGTCCCTGATATCCAGGCTCGCCTGGTATTCGGTCATCGCCTCCGGCAGATGATCCTGCGCCGCCAGCACCTCGGCGATGAATTCGTGCGCGACCGACAGGTTGTATTGCAGCCTGGCGTTGCCCGGATCGGCCTTGGCCAGCCGGTCGTCGATCATGAGGCTTGCCTGGAAAGACTTCATCGCGTCGCCGAGATCGCCCCTGGCGAACAGCACCTGGCCGACCCGGTTGTGCGATGACGACAGGTGGCTTTGCCAGTCCGAATTGCTGGCCTTGCTGCCGATCAGCCGGTTGCCGATGCCGCTGCCCGAATGGTTGGAGACGCCGTTGTCCGAGACATCGTCCTGCCGGTTCGGGGCCTCGCCGACACGGATATAGGAATCGGCCAGCTCGTTCTGCCAGCCGGCATTGCCGATGCCGGTCCTGGCCAGCATGTCGGCGATGGCGAGCCCGGCCATGCTGGCTTTCAGCGCCTCGTCCAGACTGCCCTGGCGAACCAGGATATTGCCGATCCGGTCGTAGGAGACCGACAGAGCGTGCTGCCAGACCTCGTTCTCGGGGTCGAGCTTGGTCAGCCGGTCATTGATGGCAAGGCCGTCCTGATAGGCCCTCAGCGCGTCGACCAGCGCCGAATCTTCCATCAGGATGTCGCCGATGCGGATTTCGATGTTCGACAGGTCGCGCAGCCAGGTGGCGTTGCCGGGATTTTCGGCGCTCAGCCGGTCGATGATGTCCTTGGCGGTGCGGTAGGACTGCATCGCATCGGACAGCTTCTCCTGCTGGATCAGCACGTCGCCGATGCTGGCATGCGAGACGGCCAGGTCGTGCTGCCAGGCCGCGTTGGTCGGGTCTGATTTCACCAGCCTGGCCCGCGTGTCCATGCTGGTCTGGTAAGTGGCGAGCGCGCCGGCCAGATCGCCCTGGGCGACCAGGACGTCGCCGACCCGCTCGTGGGAGATGGCGATATATCGCTCCCATTGGGCATTGTCCGGGTCGGCTTTCACCAGCCGGTCGCGGATGGCAAGGCTGGCCTGATAATACTTCATCGCCTCCGGCAGGTTCTCTTCGGCCGCAAGCACCTCGCCGATCTTCACATTGGCATTCGACAGGTCGCTCT
>CAZNNJ010000678.1:0-3631 GCA_964574305.1 uncultured Rhodospirillales bacterium
GGGAGGGGTAAACAGTCTCACCCCCCGAAAATATCCTCTGGGAACGTCAACGCCACCGGGCCCGCACCCCCGCCGGTGGCGGCTGAGGATGTGTCGTCGGCTCCGCCGATATAGGGCGCGATGGCATGTGCCAGGCCGGGCACCGTCATGCTCTGCAGCCACACCTTGCCCGGGCCGGTCAGGCGGCCGATGAACAGGCCGTCGCCGCCGAAGAAGACGTTGCGGATGCCGCGCATGAAGGTGATGTCGAAATTCACCGTGTCCTGGAACATGCCGATATGGCCGGGATGGACCAGGATCGACTGGCCCGGCGGCAGGTCGTACACCACGCACTCGCCGCCCAGCTCGACGAAGGCGGTGCAGGGGCCTGAGAGCTGCTGCAGGATGAAGCCGTTGCCGCCGAACAGGCCGGCGCCTAGCCCGCGCTGGAAGCCGATCTGGAGCTGCGCCCCCTCGGTGGCGCAGAGGAAGCCGTGCTTGTGGATCATGTAGGAATGGCCGGGGCCGATCTCGACATCGTGGATCGTGCCCGGCACCTTGGCGGCAAAGGCGATCATGCCCGGGCCGCCTTGCGCGCTGTATTCGGTCATGAACAGCCCACCGCCCGCCAGCGCCCGGCCCAGCACGCTGAACAGGCCGCGCGCGCCCGCCGTCTGGGTGGTGGTGTGAAGCTCGATATTCTCGGTCATCCAGGAGAATTCGCCGGGTTCGGCGATGATCCGCTCGCCGGGTTCGAGCTGGATCTGCAGGACCGGCATCGTGGTGCCGGAGATCGTGTGCTTCATGCCGTCGCTCCTCCGAACTGATAGGCCGAAATCGCCGACCCCATGACCCGGTCGGAATAGGTTCGCCGCCCGACATCGTCGCCCGCCGCGCCGGCCGCGACCATCAGCGGGATCAGATGCTCCTCGCGCGGATGGGCGTCGCGGGCCGCGGGCGCCGCCGTCCAGTGCGCGAGCTTGTCGTTACGCGTCGAGGGATTTAGGTCGGTCGCGGCCTCGGTCAACCAGGCATCGAAAGTTCCCGAAAGAGTGGGGGGCAGGCCGCGGATGAAACCCTCCATATTATGATAGCTCATGCCGCTGCCGACGATCAGCACATTGCGGTCGCGCAAGGGCGCCAGCGCCTTGCCGGCAGCGAGATGGAGGGCGGGATCGAGCCCGGCCTTGAGTGAGAGCTGAACCACCGGAATGTCGGCCTCCGGATAGATCAGCAGGAACGGGATGAACACGCCGTGGTCGAATCCGCGCGCGGCATCCTCTTTCGACACGATCCCGGCCCTGGTCAGCAGGCCGCGGACCTCGTGCGCCAGCGCGGGCGAGCCCGGCGCGTCATAGCGCAGGCGATAGGTATGCTCGGGGAAGCCGTAATAATCGAACAGCAGGGGCGGGCGGGCCGAGGTGGTGACGGTGAATTCCGGCTCCTCCCAATGGGCGGAGATCACCAATATGGCCTCGGGCCTGGGCCCTACCGACTCGGGCATGGCCTTCAGCCAGGCCGCCATATTGTTCCAGGTGTCGCGCGGCCCCATCGTCCAGTCCATGAAGAAGCACGGGCCGCCGCCATGGGGGATGAAGAAAGTGGGGGTGCGCATCTATGAATCTTTTCTGAAGGGTGAGTGCAGCGAAAGCTCGGCGATCTGCTCCTCCATCGCCGGGCGTTCGCGGTCGAGGAAATGGGCGATGGCGTCCTTGAGCCCGGGATGGGCGATCCAGTGGGCGCTTTCCATCCGCACCGGCAGATAGCCGCGCTGGATCTTGTGCTCGCCCTGCGCCCCGGCCTCGACCCGGGCGAGGCCGTTGGCGATGGCGAAGTCGATGGCCTGGTAATAGCAGGTCTCGAAATGGAGGAACCTGAAATCGGCGCCGCAGCCCCAGTTGCGGCCGTAGAGAGCGTCCGATCCCAGCAGGTTGAGCGCGCCCGCCACCCAATGCCCGTCATGGCGCGCCAGGATCAGCACGATGCGATCGGCCATGGTCTGGCCGATGCGGTAGAAGAAATCCTTGGTGAGATAAGGCGAACCCCATTTGCGGTCCGACGTGTCGATATAGAAGCGGTAGAACACGTCCCAGTGCTCTTGCGTGAGGTCGCCGCCGGTCAGCGCCACCATCTCGATGTTCGATGCCGCGATCTGCTGCCGCTCCTTGCGGATATCCTTGCGCTTGCGCGAGGACAGGGCGCCCAGGAAATCTTCGAACGTGGCGTAGCCGTCATTGTGCCAGTGATACTGGCAGCCATAGCGGATCAGCCAGCCGTCATCCTCGAACGCATCGCGGTCCTGTTCCTCCAGGAAGGTGGCATGGACCGAGGACAGGCCGCGATTCTCCGCGATCGCCTTGAGACCGGCGACCAGGGTCCGGCGGACCGACCATTCCTCCTCGCCCGGCGCCACCAGCAGGCGCGGTCCGGTCGCGGGCGTGAAGGGTATGGAGACCTGCAGCTTGGGGTAATAGCGCCCGCCGGCGCGCTCGATCGCCTGGGCCCAGCCATGGTCGAAAACATATTCGCCGTAGGAATGGGACTTCACATAGGCCGGCACGAGGCCGAGCAGCCGGCGCGCCGGATCTTCCATGACCAGATGCTGAGGCAGCCAGCCGGTCTTGGCCCTGACCGAGCCGCTTTCCTCCAGCGCCGCCAGGAAGGCATGGCTGACGAACGGATTGTCCGGCCCGGCGCAGGCATCCCACTCCTCCGCCGGAATGGCGGTGATGTCGGTCTCGATGCGGAGCGTAACCTGTTCGGAGTCGGGCATGTCTCCAGCCGAGATGGGGGGCTCAGTCGATGGCGAAAAGCGCCTCGACCTCGACTGCGGCGTTGCGCGGCAGGCTGGGCACGCCGACCGCGGCGCGGGCATGCTTGCCGGCCTCACCCAGCACGTCGGCGATCAGGTTCGAGGCGCCGTTGACCACCAGATGCTGCTCGACGAAGTCCGGCGTCGAGGCGACGAACCCGCCCAGCTTGACGCAGCGGCGGATGCGGCCGAGATCGCCGAGCGCGGCCTGGGCCTGGGCCAGGATGTTGACGGCACACAACCGCGCGGCGCGCTGCCCGTCCTCGAGGCTGACGCCGGCGCCGAGCTTGCCGGTGACTGCGACCGCACCGTCCTCGATGGGCAGCTGGCCGGAGATCGTCAGCAATCCCCCCTCCAGCACGAAGGCGACGTAATTCGCGGCCGGAGCAGCCGGAGTGGGCAGCGTAATGCCCTGCGCGGCGAGGCGCGCATCGATTTCATGAGACATGCCGAACTGTACCTCGGCGGCCGGATGGATGAAACCGCTATAATCGCACGCGCCCTGCTGGACCTTGGGCAATGCCGATGCCATATTGGCGCCATAAGCGATTTTCCCGCCCCAAACTGTTGATCGCGATGGCCAAGCTCTCGCTCCACAATGTCTTCTATAATTTCTACATCCGGGTGATCACCTGGCGCCGTGGAATCCTGGTTGGCTCAGACGAACTGGGCAATCAGTATTACCGCGCCGCCAAGCCCGGCCAGTGGGGCCGTGAGCCGCGCTGGGTGCTGTATGCCAATGAGGACGAGGCCTCGATGGTGCCGGCCGAGTGGCATGGCTGGCTGCATCACCGTGTCGCCGAGCCGCCGACCGTGGTGGCCCCGGTACATCGCTCTTGG
>CAZNNJ010000679.1:0-3630 GCA_964574305.1 uncultured Rhodospirillales bacterium
CTCGGACGCCCGGGGCCAATCCCCGGCCTCCGCGGCATGGCGGCTCAGCACCTCGACCTTCTCGGCGACCATGAAGGCGGCATAGAAACCGACGCCGAACTGGCCGATCAGGTTCACATCCTTCTTGGCGTCGCCCAGCTGCGACAGGAAGGCGGAGGTGCCGGACTTGGCGATGGTGCCCAGATTCTGGATCAGCTCGTCCCGGTTCATGCCGATGCCGGTGTCCGACACGGTCAGCGTCTTGGCGTCCTTGTCGACGATCAGGCGGATGCCGAGTTCGGCCCCGTCCTCGGCCAGCTCCGGCCGCGTGATCGCGGCATAGCGCAGCCGGTCGCAGGCATCGGCGGAGTTTGAGATCAGCTCGCGGAGGAAGACCTCCTTGTCGCTATAGAGCGCGTTGGCGACGATATCGAGAAGCCGGCTGACTTCGGCCTGGAACGGCAGTTTTGATTCTTGTTGGTCGGTCATTCCCTTGAACCCTGGAGGCAAAAACAGTTTCGGCGCCTATGTGCATACGTGGCGCCGATGCTGCAAGACCTAAAGGATCAATTTCATAAGACCGAAATCAGCCTTCAGCTCAGGCCGCCAGGGCGGAAATCTCCTGCCGGGCCGCGGCCAGCGCCGCCTCCTTCGACTCCGGGCTGACCGCCAGGCCCTCGGCGCGGACGACGGTGACATCGGTGAGGCCGATGAAACCCAGCGCCTGCTTGAGATAGGCCTCCTGGTGGTCGAGAGCGGCGAGCGGTGAATCCGGACCGTAGAAGCCGCCGCGCGAGGAAACGGCGATCACCCTCTTCCCCTTGGGCAGCAGCCCCTCTGGACCGGTCGGGGTGTAATGGAAGGTGCGGCCGGCGACCAGCGACCGGTCGATCCAGGCCTTGAGCTGGGTCGGCACGGCGAAATTATACATCGGCGCACCGATCACGATGATGTCGGCGGCGAACAGCTCTTCGATCACCGCATTGCCGTCGACGAGATCGTTCGCGACCGCTGCATCGGGCGTCACGCCATAGGAAGCGGCAAGATGGGCCGGCGAGAAATGCAGGTGCGGCTGGGCGGCAAGATCGCGATAGATCACCTCCAGCCCCGGATGCTGGCGGCGCTGCTGCTCGACGACCTCCGCCGTCAGGGTGCGGCTGACCGAGTTCGGGCCGAGGATGCTGGAATCGATATGCAGGAGCTTCATGGAACGGGGTCCTTTTCGAGACTGGGATAAATTGCGCCCCTGCATTTAAGCCTCGAATACCCATCTGGTAGCCTATATATTTCTATGCAATCCATCGCCAGAATCGATAGATTATGCTCGACGGTGTTTCGCTCGATCAGTTGCGGACCTTCATTGCTGCGGCCGAGGCGGGCAGTTTCTCTGCCGCGGGGCGCCGGCTGGGGCGCGCCCAGTCGGTGGTCAGCCAGACGATCGCCAATCTGGAGGACCAGCTGCGCGTCTCGCTGTTCGACCGCGCCGGCCGCTATCCGCGGCTGACCGACCAGGGCCGCATCCTGCTGGGCGATGCGCGGTCCGTCGCCGGCGGCATCGACGCGCTGAAGGCGCGGGCGAAAAGCATGGCTGGCGGCATCGAGCCCGAACTCTCGGTGGTGATGGACGTGATGGTGCCGATGAATGTCGTCACGGTGCTTGCCGCTTCGTTCGGCGAGGCCTTTCCCGACACGTCGCTGCGCCTTTACGTCGAGGCACTGGGCGGCGTCGCCAAGGCTCTGGTGGACGGGCAGTGCGATCTTGGCGTCATCGGCACGCTGGCGGCCGGCGGGCAGAAGCTGGTGAGCGAACGGCTGCTGTCGGTGCGCATGGCGACGGTGGCGGCGCCCACCCATCCGCTGGCGCAAATCCCCGGGCCGATCAGCCGGCGCGAACTCGCCCGCCATGTGCAGCTGGTGCTGACCGACCGGACCGAGCTTTCGGCCGGCCAGGAATTCGGCGTGCTGTCGCCGCGCAACTGGCGCCTCGCCGACCTGGGCGCCAAGCATGCCTTCCTGCGCGCCGGGCTGGGCTTCGGCGGAATGCCGGCGGCGATGGTCGAGCGCGACATCGCCGAGGGTGCGCTGGTGGAGCTGGCCGTCGAAGATATGCCGCCGGAGAGCATGTTCCTGACCATGTCCGCCGCCTGGCGCACCGACGCCCCGCCCGGCCCGGCCGGCCGCTGGTTCATCGACCGGATGAAAGAGGTGACCGCGCAGTGCCCGGAAGGGCGTTGACGGCCTTGCATTTTCTCCCGCCCGCCCCGACCATTTAGCCATGGCGAACTCGCCGTTATCCGAGACTGCCCGCATGCGCGCGGTATTGGGACCGACCAATACCGGCAAGACCCATTTCGCCATCGAACGGCTGCTGGGCCACGGCACGGGCATGATCGGCTTCCCGCTGCGCCTGCTGGCGCGAGAGAATTACGACAAGGTGGTCAAGCTGAAAGGTGCCGGCGCGGTGGCGCTGGTGACCGGCGAGGAGAAAATCCTGCCGCCCCGCCCGCGCTATTGGGTCTGCACCGTGGAGTCGATGCCGCTGGACCAGCGGGTCGACTGCCTGGCGGTTGACGAGATCCAGCTGGCCGGCGATGCCGAACGCGGCCATATCTTCACCGACCGCCTGCTGCATGCCCGCGGCATGTCGGAGACCCTGTTCCTGGGCTCCGACACCGCCCGCACGCTCATCCAGCGGCTGGTTCCGGGGGTCGAGCTGATCCAGCGCGACCGGCTGTCGACCCTCACCTATGCCGGCGCGAAAAAGCTCACCCGCCTGCCGCCGCGCTCAGCCATCGTCGCCTTCTCGTCCGCCGAGGTCTATGAGACGGCCGAGCTGATCCGCCGGCAGAAGGGTGGGGCCGCCGTGGTGATGGGGGCGCTCAGCCCCCGCACCCGCAACGCCCAGGTCGCGCTCTATCAGGCGGGCGAGGTCGACTATCTGGTGGCGACCGACGCCATCGGCATGGGCCTCAACATGGATATCGACCATGTCGCCTTCGCCAAGCTGTCGAAGTTCGACGGCGTGCGCTTGCGGCGGCTGACCGCGCAGGAGATCGGCCAGATCGCCGGCCGCGCCGGGCGGCATATGACCAACGGCACGTTCGGCACCACCGGCGCGATGGGCGAGCTGGACCCCGACCTGGTCGAGGCGGTGGAGAATCACCGGTTCGACCCGCTGACCCTGCTGATGTGGCGGAACAGCGAGCTCGATTTCCGCAGCCCCGCGGCCCTTTTGCGAAGCCTCGACGCCCCGCCGCCCTATAACTGCCTGCGCCGCACCCGCGACGCCGACGACCATCAGGCTCTGGCGACCCTGGCGCACGACCCCGATGTCGTCGCCCGCGCCCACGGCAGGAAGGCGGTGGAGTTGTTGTGGGAGGTCTGCCAGGTGCCGGACTTCCGCAAGGTGATGAGCGACCAGCATACCCGCCTGCTGTCGCAGATCTTCCTGTACCTGGCCAAGGATGGGCGCGTGCCGGACGATTGGGTCGACGGGCAGGTGAAGCGGCTGGAATCGACCGAGGGCGATATCGACACGCTGGTCACCCGCATCGCCCATATCCGCACCTGGACTTATGTCGCCAACCGGCCGAGCTGGATCGCCAAACCGCTGGACTGGCAGGAGCGGACCCGTACGATCGAGGACCGGCT
>CAZNNJ010000680.1:0-3628 GCA_964574305.1 uncultured Rhodospirillales bacterium
GCACCTGCGGTCTGCCCGAAGCAGCCCGCGCCATTCTCTCCGCCCATCCCGAAGCCCGCCTGCTGGCCGGCGGCATGACCCTGCTGCCGACCCTGAAGCAGCGTTTGGCGAGCCCGAGCGACCTGATCGACCTTTCCGGCATGCCCGATCTCGTGGGTATCCAGATCAACGACAGCGAAATCCGTATCGGCGCGATGACGACCCACGCCGCCGTCGCCCATTCGCCCGAGATCGCGGCGAAGCTGCCGGCACTGGCCGCCCTGGCCGAGGGCATCGGCGACCCGCAGGTGCGCCATCGCGGCACGATCGGTGGCTCGATCTCCAATGCCGACCCGGCCGCCGATTATCCCGCCGCCGTGCTGGGCCTCGGCGCCACCGTCGTCACCGACCGGCGGGAGATCGCGGGCGACGATTTCTTCACCGCGATGTTCGAGACGGCGCTGGAGCCGGGGGAAATCGTGCGCCAGGTGCGCTTCCCCATCCCGCTCGCCGCCGGTTACGCCAAGTTCCCCAACCCGGCCTCGCGCTATGCCGTGGTCGGCGTTTTCGTTGCCCAGACCGCGAGTAGTGTCCGCGTCGCCGTCACAGGCGCCGGCCCCAGCGCCTTCCGGGTGCCGGAGATGGAGGCGGTGCTCAGCGCCGCCTTCACCCCCGCCGCCATCACCGGCATTTCAGTGCCGGCCGACGATCTCAATACCGACCCGCACGCCTCCGCCGAGTATCGCGCCCATCTAATCGGCGTGATGGCGGCGCGCGCGGTCGCTCAAGCCTTGGAGCACTGACATGGGCCTGATGTCGAAGCCGATCCGGCGGACCGAGGACAAGCGCTTCATCACCGGCAAGGGCCGCTATGTCGACGATGTGAAGATGGCCGGCACGGCGGTCGGCTATGCGCTGCGCTCGCCCTATGCCCACGCCAAGATCCTGTCGATCGACACCGAGGCGGCGAAATCCATGCCTGGCGTGCTCGACATCATCGTCGGGGCCGAGCTGGAGGCCCAGGGCATCGGCCATCTGGCCGCCGCTTTTCCGCCCGCTTTCCTCAAGAACCGGGACGGCAGCCCGCGCGTCGACGGCGACCGGGCGCTGCTGACGGTCGACTATGTGCGCTATGTCGGCGAGCCGGTCGCCTTCGTCATCGCCGAAAGCCAGAACCAGGCCAAGGACGCGGCCGAGCAGATCTTCGTCGATTATGAGGAGCTGCCGGCGGTCGGGCTGATCGACGAGGCGCTGGCGCCGGACGCGCCGCTGGTCTGGCCGCAGGCGCCGGGCAATATCGCGCTGGACTGGGAACAGGGCGACGAGGCCGCGACCGCCGCCGCCTTCGCCACGGCAGCGCACGTCACGCGGATCGACCTGGTCAACAACCGCATCGTCGTCAATTCGATGGAGCCGCGCGGCGCGCTGGGCACCTATGACGACGCCACCGGCCAGTATGAGCTCCATGTCACCAGCCAGGGCTCGCACTCGGTGGCCGACACGATCGCCAAGCGCATCCTCAAGATCCCGCCGGACCGGCTGCGCGTG
Organism: uncultured Rhodospirillales bacterium; assembly: GCA_964574305.1. Taxonomy (GTDB): domain Bacteria; phylum Pseudomonadota; class Alphaproteobacteria; order BOG-932; family Roseiterribacteraceae; genus BOG-932. The sequence continues at coordinate 1,528 of CAZNNJ010000680.1, forward strand.
ATCACGCCGGATGTCGGCGGCGGCTTCGGGCTGAAGATGTCGACCTTTGCCGAATATCCGCTGGTGCTGATCGCGTCCAAGCGTGTGGGCCGGCCGGTGAAATGGATGTCGGAGCGGACCGAGGCCTTCCAGTCCGACAGCCATGGGCGCGACCTCAAAAGCCGTGCCGAGATGGCGTTCGACGCCGACGGCAGAATCCTCGCCTATCGCATCGAGACGAACTTCAACATGGGTGCCTATGGGCTGGGCTTCGGCCCGGGCATCCAGAGCGTCGTGCCGATGTTCGTGGTCGGCGGCGTCTACAAGGTGCCGGTGATCTACAACCATGTCCGCGCCATCCTCACCAACACCGTACCGGTCGAGGCCTATCGCGGCGCCGGCCGGCCGGAGGCGGCCTATATCATCGAGCGGATCATGGATCTGGCGGCGCGTGAACTGGGGCTGGGGCCGGACGAAATCCGCCTGCGCAATTTCATCCGCGCCGAGGACATGCCGTTCCGCTCCTATGTCGGCGCCGTGATCGACAGCGGCGATTTCCAGCGCAACCTCAAGGACTGCATTGTCCAGGCCGACTGGGCCGGATTCCCGGCGCGCAAAGAGCAATCGGCCAAGCGGGGGCTGCTGCGCGGGCGCGGCATGTCCTATTACATCGAGAAGACCGCGGGCGGCGCCAGCCCCGTCACCATCGCCTTCACCGAGGCCGGCCGGGTCGAGGTCGGGGTCAGCACCTCGGCCCACGGCCAGGGTCACGAGACCACCTTCGCTGCCATCGTCGCCGACAAATTGGGCGTGCCGTTCGAATCCGTCGACCTGATCCAGGGCGACAGCATCCGCTCCCCGCATGGCGGCGGCACCGGCGGATCGCGCTCGCTGTGGAACAGCGGCAACGGCATCCTGAAGGCCGCCGATGCGGTGATCGACAAAGGGCGCGAGGTGGCCGCGGCGCTGCTCGACACCACCACCGACACGATCGTGTTCGACGAAGGCGCCTTCCACGTCCACGGCTCCAACCGCTTCCTGCCGCTGCTGGCGGTGGCCGCCGCGGCGCGCAGCGGCACGCATCTGCCGCTGGAGTTGCTCGAGAAGCTGGAGAGCGGCCTCGATTCCGCCGGCACCCATGACGAGAAGGGCGATACTTTCCCCAATGGCTGCCATATCTGCGAGGTCGAGATCGACCCCGGAACCGGCAAGGTCGCGGTCGTGTCGTACGAGGTGGTCGACGATTTCGGCTTCGTGCTGAACCCGCTGATCGTCGCCGGCCAGGTCCATGGCGGCATCGCCCAGGGCATCGGCCAGGCCCTGCTGGAAAACTGCCTCTACGAGCCCGGCACGGCCCAGCTCCAGACCGGCTCGTTCATGGACTACGCCATGCCGCGCGCCGACGACATGCCGCATTTCGGCTTTTCCTATAACGAGATCCTGTGCACGACCAACCCGCTGGGCATCAAGGGCTGCGGCGAGGCCGGCACGGTGGGCGCCGCCCCGGCGGTGATGAACGCGATCCTGGATGCGCTGTGGGAAAAGGGCGTGCGCGCCGTCGATATGCCGATGACGCCGATGCGGGTGTGGGAGACGCTGCGGCAGGCGGGATGTTAGTGGCGCAGGATGGGTAGAGCGTAGCGAAACCCATCCTACTTTTAGCCCCCGAACAGCGCCTTCACCGCCTCAGGCTCGATGTCGCGGGCGCCGGTGTCGGGGTCGACGAGGCGGAGGACGCCGTCGCCGGGCTCCTTGACCGTGTCGCCGGTCAGCTTGGTGATGCCGAACAGGTCGGTATAGTCCCACAGCGTCCAGCCGATATTGCTGGCCTCAAGCGCCTTGCGCGTGTCGGCGATCCATTGATAGCGCGAGGCCGGGTCGATCACCCGCCGGGCGACGCCGAATTCGGTGCAGATCACCCGCCGGTGGTTGGCCTGGGCCCAGTCGGCCGCCATCTTGATCCGCCCGGCGATATGGCCGGCATCCCAGTTGGCCATCGTGTAATCGCCAAGCTCCTTCTTCACCTCGTCGGTGTCGCCGGCCTCGGGCGCGTAATTAGCCTGGGCGCTGACGTTCTGCGACGGGTAGGGCAGCCCGCGGAAATAGCGCAGCGCCCGGCCCC
>CAZNNJ010000681.1:0-3623 GCA_964574305.1 uncultured Rhodospirillales bacterium
GGAGTAAAAATGAAATGCGGCAATGCCCAGCCCGATCGGAACCAGCAGCCAGCCGAGCATCAGATGAACTTTGGCCAGTACTTCCCAGACGTTCGAAACGCCATGGGTCGTCTGCGCAGCCTTCGCCACCGCCGGGCACGCTGGGATCAGAGCGATCGTCAGTCCCAGCACCAGGCCCGCAATCAATTGCCACCAGGCCAGGCGTTCTTCTTCGATTCCGCCGGAGAGTTTGAAGCGGCTGAGCAGAAAGCCTGAAGCCAGCGAGATGGCCGGCATCAGCGGTAGCAGGTAATAGTCCTGTTTTTTGGGCCAGACGTAAAAGGCGATGAAGCCCAGCAGCGCGGCGAGGAAAAAGAAGCGGAAGTGCTCGTTGAAAACCTGGTTCTGTCCGCTCTTGTCCGGCTCGAAATCGGCCAGCTTCTTCAGCGCGTAATAGATGCCCGGCGCGTCGACCGAGAGGTTGAGCTCGTTGACCGCGCCGCCCAGCGCGAAACCCTCATAGATCGGCAGCCACGGCTGATAGCCGCCCAGCACGCCCTTGGCCGTGCCGTCGTCGTTCAGGGTCAGGCGGATCTGGGTCTTCTTGAAGTGATACTCGGCGACGCCGAACGGATCCTGGACCATGTAGAATTCGAACGGATCGGTGGTCAGCGTACCGTTCTTCATCGTCGCATGGACGACATTCTGCATGCGCGGGTTGGTGTCGACGGTGTAGCTCATGTCCGACTGCGGATCGCCGGCGGCGTTGCGGGTTACCGGCGCCGTGCCGCGATAGAAGCCGAGCTTGACGTCGCCGTCCTTGATCTTGCCGGCGGCATCGCGCTCGATCCCCGACACCTCGATGATCCAGGCCGGCATCTGGTCGCGGGTCATGTCCCATTGGATGGCGGGATAGGTCGGCCGGGCGCCGCGTTCGGCGCGCTGGGTGATGAAGCAGCCGACGGCGCGATAGAGCATGTCGTCCACGCCCTTCTCGCCGGTCTGCGGATCGGTGAAATCGTTCGGCCCGTCCTTGCCGTCGAGGTTGAAGCCGTAGGCGACATGGCCCTTGGCGGTCTTGATCTCGGGATCGGGCTCGGAGGTCGGGTTGGCAAAGACATTGACCGGCTTGCCGTCGACCTTCCCGCGCATATACATCGCGCCATACATGTTATTCGGGAAATCGACGAACAGCTTGTCGATCTCGGCCGGGGTCTTGCCCAGCCTGACCAGGATCTTGCGGGCCATCACCTCGGACAGGTCGTTGGTCCCGTCGGGGCAGTCGTCCTTCTGCGATTCGGCGGCCATGTAGAACCAGCTGACGGCATAGCCGCGCGTCTCGGCCCTGGCCGGGTGCGAGGCGAGGCCGAGCACCGCGAGGCTGGCCGTAAAGGCAAATCCACGCGCAAGCGCGCCGATTCGGTGGCTGGCGCCGGTCCGATCGGAAAGAGATGTCATAACTCTATGCCTCCCCAAGGCCTCGAAACGCGTGCTGCCGCGAACGAACGATCCGTTCAACGCTCATCTTATAGATGTTAAGTATGACACAACAGCCTGTCGCGTCAAAGGCTATCGTTGGACGCGCGGTTCAGTATTTGGGGCGTACCGCCGACCTGACGAGGGCGCTCCTCCTGCGTTCGAGCCGCATGTTATGCAGGTGACAACGTGGTTATGATCGGTGCCAAGACGGCAGCGCCAGGCCCCGTAACAAGTCCGGCAACTCATTGCAAAGGAGCATTGCCAATGCGCACGTTCGGGAGGCTGGGGCTTCGGGTGTTGCGATGCGCCGGCTTAGTAAGCTTTCTCACTTTGGCGGCCGGAGCATCAAAGGCCACAAACAATGTCGGCTGGGTTCTTGCCGATCAGCCTACAGCCACGAGCTACACGCCAAATCCTAAATATACTTTTAATTCTGCGCGCGGGTCGGTCTCGATTTCGTCAGAAGGCTCCGGCGAGTACGCGGTAACCTTCGGCAAGCTATTCAATGGAAGCGCCCCCGAGCCATTTTCGGTGCTGGTCAGTGCGTACAATACGACCGATCGCTGCATGACTTATGGGGCGGCTCCATCCGGAGCAGCCATCGTGGTCACAGTGCAGTGCTTTACGCCGTCCGGAGGGTACACAAACGCTCCCTTCACCTTGCTCTATCAATCGCGCAGCGGTACCTTCGGCAACGTGCACGAAGGTGTGGCCTACACATCGACTTACATGAACACGAACGTCCAATCGTTCGATTCATCTGGACAGCAGGTCTCAGCCCTTGAAGATCATAAGGGCAGCTATTTCGTTTATTTCCGTGGCTTGCCCGATACCGGAACGGTGCAAGTTACGCCCAATGGTACGGCTCAGGACCCCTCTGGGGTCGAGGCGCGCTGCAAGGTGGCCGACCGGATCGGCAGCGCCAGCTATATCAGGGTGAATGTGCATTGCTACGCCGCCACAGGTGAATTCGCGAACGAGGAGTTCAATATCGGCTATGCCGTCGGAGAATCGCTGGGGGTGGTCGGTGGAGTAAAGGCGCGGGCCGCCTGGGCGCTGGCGAATAACCCGACGAGTACGAAGGCCTACGCCGCGGCGAAACAATATAACGGCTTCGGCGCCGGCCGGCTGACGGCGCAGAAGACCGGCACAGGCCAATACACCGTGACGATCCCCGGCACGATCAGCTACGGCACGTCCAACGCGCTAGTGACGGCCTACGGGGCGGGCAGCGATTATTGTAATATCGCCGGTTGGACGACCAACGCAATCAGCGTCGCCTGCTACAACCAGTCCGGGCTTCCGGCAGACTCCCAGTTCGACGTTAGCTTCCAGACGGCGAATTGACGTTCGCGTAGAAGAATCAGCCGCTTTTTCGCGATGACCGCATCGCCGCGGTCACCGCCGTATCCAGCGCTACGAGGAAGCGGGAGCGGTCCTGCTTGGCGAAGGCTGCCGAACCGCCGGTCATGACGCCCATTTCGCGCAAATGCCGGCCGATCTCGCGGCCGGCAAGGGCGCTGCCGATATTGTCTTTGGTCCAGACCCTGCCGTTATGGGCGACGGCCCTGGCATCCTTGGCAAGGCAGCGGGAAGCGAGCGGGATGTCGGCGGTGACGCAGACATCCGTTGGCGAGATATGCTCGGCGATCCAGTCGTCGGCCGCGTCGGCGCCCTCGCCGACGATGACCATCCTGACCGCCGGATTCGGCACCGGCCGGATCGGGCGGGAGCCGTTGGAGACGACATGGACGGTCAATCCATAGCGCGCCGCCACCCGGTAGGCTTCCTCGCGGACCGGGCAGGCATCGGCGTCGATATAGATTTCCGTCATTGGATCACCGGATTACGGCTGTCCGGTTGAGCGGGTGCGGTTGTTCAGCCTCTGTCGCTACACAGCACCAAATCGTCATGGCCGGGCTTGACCCGGCCATCCACGCGGTCCCGCCTGCGCTGACCTCAGGCGATTGCACGGTCGGCGCCGCGTGGATGCCCGGATCAAGTCCACGGCTGTCCGGTTGATCGAACACGGCTGTCCTCTCGGCTTTCTGTTCAACTTAAAATCGTCATGCCCGGACTTGATCCGGGCATCCACGGGGTGCCGAAAGTGCGTTTGGCCGACTTCGGCGCCGGCGCAACCCCGTGGAGGGACCGGGCAACCCCCG
>CAZNNJ010000682.1:0-3614 GCA_964574305.1 uncultured Rhodospirillales bacterium
ATCTGACAGGCACATGATTCTCTATCCAGGGATTGATTTGAAGGACGGCGCCTGCGTGGGCCTGCTGGGCGGCGATATGACGGCGGTGACCGTCTATAACCAGGACCCGGCCGAACAGGCCCGGCAGTTCGCCGCCGCCGGCTTCAACGGGCTGCACCTGGTCGACCTCAACGGCGCGGTCGAGGGCAAGCCGGTCAACGCCAAGGCGGTGGAGGCGATCATCGCCGCCACCAAGCTGCCGATCCAGCTGGGCGGCGGCATCCGCAACATCGCCACCGTCGAGGACTGGCTGTCGCGCGGGGTCGAGCGGGTAGTGCTGGGCACCGCCGCGGTGCGCAACCCGACCCTGGTCAAGGAGGCCTGCGCCAAGTTCCCCGGCCGGGTGGCCGTGTCGATCGACAGCCGCGAGGGGCTCGTCGCGGTCGAGGGTTGGCGCGAGACCTCGACCATGCGGACATTGGACCTGGCGCTGGACATGGAGCAGGCAGGCGTCGCCGCCATCGTCTTCACCGATATCAACCGCGACGGCGCGATGGGCGGCATCAACCTGGAGGCCACCGTCGACCTGGCCTTCGCGCTGACCACACCGGTGATCGCCTCGGGCGGCGTCTCCTCGATCGAAGACATCGTTGCGGTGAAGAACGAGGAAGGCTCCGGCATCGCCGGGGTGATCTGCGGCCGGGCGCTCTACGATGGGCGGGTCGATCCGGCGGCCGCCCTCGCCATCATGAACGGTTGAGACGTACACGATGTTGAAAGTCCGCCTGATCCCCTGCCTGGACGTCAAGGACGGCCGCGTGGTGAAGGGCGTGAACTTCACCCATCTGGTCGATGCCGGCGATCCGGTCGAGCAGGCGCGGGTCTATGACGCCGCCGGCGCCGACGAGCTGACCTTCCTGGACATCACGGCGTCGGCTGAGGACCGTTCCACGCTGTACGATGCCGTACGCCGTACTGCCGAGCAGGTCTTCATGCCACTGACCGTCGGCGGGGGCGTACGGACGGTCGACGACATACGTACACTGCTGCTCGCCGGGGCGGACAAGGCCTCTATCAACACAGCGGCCGTCGCAAGACCGGAATTCGTCGCCGAGGCGGCGGAGCGGTTCGGCAGCCAGTGCATCGTCGTCGCCATCGACGCCAAGTCGGTGGCGCCCGGCCAGTGGGAGGTCTTCACCCATGGCGGGCGCAAGGCGACGGGATATGACGCGATCGAATGGGCAAAGCGCATGGCGGCGGCCGGCGCCGGCGAGATACTGCTGACCTCGATGGACCGTGACGGCACCAAGGCCGGATTCGACCTGAAGCTCACCCGCAGGATCGCCGACGCGGTTGGCATTCCGGTGATCGCCTCGGGCGGCGTCGGCACGCTGGACCATCTGGTCGAGGGCGTGACCGAGGGCCATGCCAGCGCCGTGCTGGCCGCCTCGATCTTTCATTTCGGTATCTTCACTATCGCCGAGGCCAAGGCACGGATGGCGGCCTCGGGCATTCCCGTGCGCGGCGTGCCGCGGTTGAGCGAGGCGGCGGCGTGATGGCGGACGCGGAGGCGCTGGACCGGCTGTACAGGGCGATCCTCGACCGGCGTAGCGCCGATCCCGAGACATCCTATACCGCCAAGCTGTTTGCCCGTGGCCGGGCCAAGATCGCCCAGAAGCTGGGTGAGGAGGCGGTGGAGACGGTGATCGAGGCGATGGCCGGCGACCGGGAAAAACTGGCCGGGGAATCCGCCGACCTGCTCTATCACCTGCTGGTGCTGTGGGCCGATGCCGGCCTCAGGCCCAAGGATGTCTACGATGTGCTGGCGGCGCGCGAGGGCATGAGCGGCATCGCCGAGAAGACGGCCCGGAAGAAAGGGAAGTGATGATGGCGTATGACGACAACAACATCTTCGCCCGCATCCTGCGCGGCGAGATTCCGTCGGCCAAGGTCTATGAGGACGATCACGTCCTGGCGATCAATGACATCAACCCGCAGGCGCCGACTCATATATTGGTAATGCCCAAGGGCAAGTATGTGTCGATCGACGATTTCGCCGAGACGGCGAGCGACGCAGAAATCGCCGCCCTGATCCGTGCCACCGGCCAGATCGCGCGGGCTGCAGGCGTGGCGGATTCAGGTTACCGGCTACTGTTCAATCACGGGCCGCACAGCCACCAGGAGGTGCCGCACCTGCATATCCATATTCTTGGCGGCCGGCCGCTGGGCCCGCTGGTGCTGCGGCGCGATTGATCTGGCCTAAGTATTGGCACGTATGGTCAAGACATAACGTCAACATAACCATATGATTGACACAATTTACCGGCACCTATCGATTATCCGGTAATGTGAGTGACGGCCGGGCGACCGGCCAAGGAGTTGTCAAAGTGTCCGCTTCCACGACAAAGCCCAGCACTGGGCCCGCTTGGCTGGACCAGGTTCTTGGATGTCTGTCCCCTGCCTTTACCTTCCGCAACGGCGGATCGGCGATCACCGGCAACCCCGCCGCTGACCGCAAGCCGGCGCAGCAAAACGCCGCGATCCCCCAGGGCGAAGGACCCGCGAAGCCGAAAGGCAAACAGCGCGGTTGAGGGGACATCGGCCCTCGGTTTTGGGCCGACTGCCTAAGGAGCAAGAGACGGCGGTATCGGGGAACCGGTACCGCCGCTTTCTTTTGGCGCCTTGAAGATTTTAACGCGGAGGGCGCAGAGGTTTCGCAGAGGTCGCGGAGATATTCTCTATTCCTCTGCGCTCTCCGCGAAACCTCCGCGCCCTCCGCGTTAAACTTCAAATCCTGACATCCGGCCAGGCCAACCGCCTGGTTCCCGAAAAGAACAGACTCCGGCCATCAATTCGACATGACCCGGTCGCGGAATCCCGCCCGGCGAAGGATCGGCGCGATCGTCGCAGCCGGCCACGCTCCAAGGGAGATGTGCGATGGCTTTTCCAAAGATGCTCGGGCGCGGTGCGCTAGCTTGTGTTCTGTTGCTGCTGGCGGCGTGCGAAACGCGGTCGATCTCGGATTCCGGGTACCGCGAGCCGGGATATGGGCACGGTAATCCGGCCTATCGCGGCGAGTTGTCGGAACATGACGTGCTGGGCATCGACCCCGCGGTCACTTACAGCGACGCCGATATCCAGAAGGCGATGGTCGAGCGGCGGCCGCTGTCGGTGAAGAAGGGGTCCGGCATCCTGCTGGTCCAGTCCGGCGCCGAGATGGCCGACCCGGAGATGATCGCCGCGATGGAGAAATACTATACGGTCGCCGCCTTCTCCGGCGTGCCGCAGCAGGCGAGGGCGGCGGCGCCCTATTCCGAGTCGTTCCGCATGGCGGCGGCCAAGGGCGGGTACGACACGGTGATCGTCTATTGGGGCGTGCTGGAATCAGCCTCGCAGGGCCTCGGCGGCAAGGCGATCTCCTGGGTGCCGGTCATCGGCGGCATCGTACCGGACGAGAACCAGCAGATGCGTATCCGCCTGATGATGGCGGTGATCGACACGCGTACGGGCCAGTGGGACAGCTTCTCCCCCGAGCCGTTCGCGGACGAGGCGATGAGCAACCAGCCCGGCCGCGCCGCCTCGGATGATCGGCAGGTGGTGGCCGTACAGGCCAAAACCTACACGGCGGCGGCCGA
>CAZNNJ010000683.1:0-3606 GCA_964574305.1 uncultured Rhodospirillales bacterium
GAAGATGTATGCCGAGTGGACCGACAAGATCGCCGCCGGCGCGCTGCCGCCCGTGCCGCCGCGCCCCGAGGGCGTCGAACGCAACGTGGTGCTGACCATCCAGGACTGGGGCCAGGGCCGTTTCATCCACGACCAGGCCTCGTCCTATCGCTGGGACCCGAAGGTGAATGCCGGCGGGCCGATCTACGGCATGGGCACGCTGCACGGCACGCTTGAGATCCTCGATCCCAAGACCCATCAGGTCAGCAAGGTCGACATCCCCGGCATCGACGGTTCGGCGCACAACTCGGATGCCGGCGTGCATGCCGACGAGATCGACTACAAGGGCCGCGTCTGGATGCCGTCGATCTATCGCGACGGTCCGGCTCCGGCCTGGTGCGCCGACGGTTCGGTGCCCTCGTCCAAGCTGTTCCCGCTGAGCAAGGACATGAACGGCGGCATGTACACCAAGGCGTCCGCGCTTCCGATGTACGATCCGGCGACCAAGAAGGTCACGGTCATTCCGCTCTGCACCGGCGGCAACCATTCCGGCTTCACCGACGACGCCAACCACATCCTGTATATGAGCGGCGACATGCAGGTCGTGTCGTGGATCAACCTGAAGGTGTGGGACGAGACCCACGATGCGGCCAAGGCGTCCGGCTGGTGCCCGATGGTGCTCGACACCAACGGCGACGGCAAGATCGACCAGGACAAGACCAAGTGGAACCCGCCGACCTTCACCCTGGCGGGCGATGTCGGCGAGACCGGCGGCGGCAACTCCCAGGAGGCCAGCGCCAAGGCCACCGTGGGCGCGCCGAAGGATCCGACCAAGGATACCGTGCTCAGCACCTATCTGTACGGCGCCTCGACCGCCAAGGACGGCTCGGTCTGGCTGGCGGGCTATGTGCCCTATGTTCCGTCGGGCATCGTTCACATGATCCCCGGCAAGAACCCGCCCGAGACCTGCAAGACCGAGTTCTACCAGCCCCCGAAAGGCGCCGACGGCAAGTACAAGGCCTTCGGTATCCGCGGCGTCGGCGTCGAGGCCGACCCGAACGTCGCCTGGGCCGCGTTCTCGTCCGGCCAGATCGGCCGCTTCGACCGCAGCAAGTGCAAGGTGCTGAACGGCCCGACCGCGACCGGCCAGCAGTGCCCCGAAGGCTGGACCTTCTGGGACCTGCCGAGCCCGAAGCTGGACCACACCGAGGCGACGTCGGACTTCGTCTATTCCGAGTGGGCCGACTTCGCCAACGTGATGGGCGAAGGCAAGAACGCCCACTTCTTCCCGGCGATCAACTCCGACTCGATCCTGATGATGAAGGACACCGACAAGACGAAGCTCTACAGCTTCCGCATTCCCTACCCGATGGGCTTCTATACCCGCGGCATGGACTTCCGCATCAATGACGAGAAGGAAGGCTGGAAGGGCAAGGAACTGACCGCGACCTATTCCAGCTCCACCCTGTGGCACCAGGAAGGCGGCGAGGGCGAGAACAGCAAGCTGGTCACCTTCCAGCTGCGTCCGAACCCGCTCGCCGACTAAAGGCGACTGCACAGCTTAAAACGGGCCGCCATCCTTCGGGGTGGCGGCCTTTTTTGTCACTTGGCCCCGTGTGAGCATTCGGAATGTTCGGAATACTGAGTCGACTGAGGTCGCGGCGCCAGGACACCGGTGTCCTGTCGCGCGAGGACGTGATTGCCGCCTATCGCTGGCTGCTGGGGCGCGAACCAGAAAGCGAGGCTGCCCTCGCCTTCTATCTGGGGCGGCGGCCGTCCGTGCTGTTCGAAAGCTTCGTCACCGCGCCGGAATTCCACAAGCGCTGGAAGACCAGCCCCTTTTATTATTTCAACGGCCCACTGGATGCCGAGGGCATCATCCGGGCGCACGAGAACCCCGATCGGGTGGCGAAACCGGGACACCTGGTCAATTTCCTCGGCGTGGCCATGAATGTCGATTTCATGCCGTTGATGGCGGGGACCGGAGGCCAGGTCGAAGGGCCGCCGATCCCGGCCAACTACCATGCGGAGATGGCCGAGTTCGCCGCCGCGCTGCGCGCTGTCGATCTGGCGCGGGACCGGTTCGCCATGATCGAACTCGGCTGCGGCTGGGGCTGCTGGATGAATATCACCGGCATGGCGGCCCGCCGCCGGGGTCTGGCGGTCCGCCTGAACGGGGTGGAGGGCGACGAAGGCCATCTGGGCTTTGCCCGCGAGGCGCTGGCGACCAACGGCTTCGCACCGGAAGAGTATGCGCTCTGGCGCGGAATCGCCGGCGCCAATGCCGGCACGGCCTTGTTCCCCAGGCAGGACCAGGCCGGCGGAAGCTGGGGGCTGGAACCGAGGTTCGGCCTGTCGGCCGAGGCACAGGCCGAACTGATGGCGACCGGCCGCTACGATGCGCTGCCGGTCCTGGCGCTGGACGAGATCGCCGGCGCCGAACCGCGCATCGACCTGCTGCATATGGACATACAGGGCGGCGAGGCGGATTTCGTCCGCGATTGCATGCCGACGCTGATCGAAAAAGTCGCCTATCTCGTCATCGGCACCCATTCAAGGGCAATCGAGGGCCGGCTGATGACCGACCTGCTGGCGGCGGGATGGGTGCTGGAGATCGAGCGCGCTTGCGATTTCGTGGTGTCTCCATCGGGGCCGGAGACGGTGATGGACGGCATTCAGGGCTGGCGCAACCCGCTTCTGGCTCCGCTTTAGGTCGCCTCGGGTTCGTCCGCCAGGAACGGGCCGACGATGCCCAGCACATTCACATGCCCGGCGCTGGGGCCGAGATTTCCGCCAGCCTCGACATCGTAGACGATGATGTGATGCTCGACCGTGCGCTCGCGGGCGCCGGTCTCTGGCCGCGCGGGTGAGGCGAGCGGGGTGAAGGGCAGGTTCTTGATCGCCAGGCTGATCGTCTTCAGCGTCGCGCGCGCCCGCTCCTCCGATGCGGTCGCACGCCACCACTGCCAGACCCGGGCAAGGTCGCGCGCGGCCCGATCGCTGATCCGGACTTCCCGCGGCAGCGCCACGTTCAACATCGGAATGGCGCCGATTGCGGAAACGGTTCTTCGTCGCCCGTGCCCAGTGTCGCGATCCAGTCGTCGATGCGCTCCGGCGTCAGAACCCGGCCGGCGGCGATGTCGGCGCGGCCGTCAGCGACGGCTCTGAGACACCTGTCCCGGCGGGCCGCGGCGCTGTCCATCTGGCTGACCGGAACGTCCGGCATTAGGGACTCCTTGGCAATCGAAGTAAATATAAGACTTTATAGAAGAAATTTATAGTTCAACCGGAAAAGGGGGAGTCGCCGGCGCGACAAATTCACATAGCAGGTGTTATGTCCGCGTAATCGCCAGGCTTGGCTTTGTATTCCCGAGGCGCCGTCGCAGCGGCCATCCGAGGGCGTTTCAGCCCATGACAGGGCCCGGATAATCCGCCACAATCGGCCCGACAGCACCTCTTGAGCACCATTCCCATGACCGAGCCCGCCGACAGTTTTCCGCGTCAGAGCGCCTTGCGGCTGATTGCGTTTTCGATAGCGGGGCTGGCGATCGGCGGGGTGCAGACCGCGGTGGTGATCTATTTGCCGCGCTTCTATGCCCAGCATTTCGGCCTCAGCCTGTCGCTGGT
>CAZNNJ010000684.1:0-3603 GCA_964574305.1 uncultured Rhodospirillales bacterium
GGATTGTAACGTGTCCTTCTACGGCGTCGGGCTTGAAAACCATCTGGAAGACGTGCCGAAAATCAAGAAACCGCTGCTGATGCACATCGCCGAAGCCGATACGTATTTGCCCGAAGCCACGCGCCAAACCGTGGTCGCGGCGCTGAAGAAGAACAAGCTGATCAACACCTATGTCTATGACGGGCTGGGCCACGCCTTCGCGCGCGAGGGCGGCAAGAATTACGATTACGGTACGGCGAAACTGGCGATCGGGCGCAGCCGTGATTTTATGGCTTTGCATTTGAGATAGGCACGAGGCCCGTGGCATGAGGCATGAGCTTACGCATGCCGCGCACCTCTGGTCTCAGGCCTGTTTTTTAACGCCCCACGGATCGCCGGGGATGCCGGTCGCCTGGTCGACGATGCCCACGGGATCGCGCTCGTAGTTGGTGTAATCCTCATGCCACCAGCCGGCGACGATGGTGTCCGGCCCGAACGTCGCCGTTGCCTTGGCCACGTTGCCGATCTGGTAGGTGGTGGCATGAAAGCCGGCATCGACCAGGACCTGGCCGTTGGTCGGCTGGATCGTGCCGCCGCGCGTCAGGTCGACATTGACCAGGTGCGTGCCTTGATGGGCCTGGCCGACGGTCAGCACGTCGCCGGCCGTGCCGGCGCCGAGGAAGGCCCAGAAATAGGGCGTATCGTCGAAGGTCAGGTAGTCGGTCGCCTCCACATGCACCGGAAGCGAGTACACCATGGCATAGGACGGCGTCTGCTGGTTCAGCCTGTAATAGCTGGTGTCGCCGAAGAACTGATAGTCCTTGTGGATATTGAAATTATTGAACTGCGCGTTGTAGTCCGCAAACGCGGCGGCCGTCGGGTAGTAATAGTACGTGTAGAATTGGCGGTTGACCGAGCCTTCCAAGCTGATCCGGTTGCCGTCGCCCCAGTCATCCACCAGCTTGAAATCCAGGTGGTATTTCTCGTTGTTGCCGCCGCCACGCCAATTGTCGACATTGGCGTGCGAGAACGAGGCGAACGCGCGCAGATCGGTCGAGCCGATCACGCCGCTGTCCAGCCGCAGATATTGCATGTTGTACGACTGGGTGCCGCCGGCGATGTCGATCGCGCCGCCCGGGGTCAGGCTGGGATCGCGCATGGTCATGTAGATCGTGCCGGCGGCGGAGCCGATCGTCGGCGCGTCGATCGTCGAGGTGCCGGGCGCGACCGAAAGCGTCGTCAGGTCATGGCTGTCGATCGTCTCGTTCGAATAGGCTGAGCCGCTGTTATAGACCGGCACGCCGTCCAGCACGAAGCCGAGGTCGAAGGCCGGCAGGCCGTGGATCTGGACATTGTAGCCGCCGGCAAGACCGAAGGCGTCCGAGCCGGAGACGTTGACGCTGGGCAGGTTGGCGATCAGCAGGGCCGGGTTGGCCGACGGTATCTGGCTGTCGATATAGTCCTTGGAGATGGTCTCGACCACCTGGCTTCCCGTGGCCGCCACCATCTGGCCGCCGCCTGTCCTCCTTTTGGCGGTGACCACGACCTCGCCGATCTGCGTTTCCGGAGCGGCGGTTTCCGTAGCGGCGTTTTGGGGGGCGCCGTTTTGTGGGGCGGCCGGTCCCGAGGGTGCGTCCTGTGCAGAGGCCCGCCCCATCAGAGCGGTTGTGGCCAACAGGCTTAAAATTACTGTTCTGGCTAGCATTGAGCGATCTCCTGACTTCTTGGGCCCAACCGAAAACAGTGGAGCTTTGCTCTGCGTCTTGGTTCCGTCCTGCGACTTCGCAGCAAGGTCCAAAATCGACCGATCGAACGAGCCAGCTCCAGCCTGTCTTGAGGTATTAACGATCAGACCATACGACCAAAAGTCAAGGCTAAAATCGAACGGAGACAAGAGAATCTTTAGTGGGCGTCACACAGGCGCCGCAAGCTGCCCAAATTCATATCAGCTGCATGATTTTCTGCCGAAATATTGGGCGTAACCGATCGGCCCGGCCATTCGCCGCTAGCCCTCGCGGATCCGAGGCTTATGGCTTTCCCGCATGCGGCTCTTTCCGAATGCAACCCGCATTGCGCATGATGGGATATCCATGGTTGTGTGGATCGGGTGGAGGACGGCGCGCGGTCAGCGGCCTCAAAATCCTCACCAAAGGTAATATTATGACGGATACGGAAATCGTCTGGACCACGCTTACTTTCGCCGTGGGCGTCAATTCCGACAACGTCCTGGTGGGGCTTGCTTATGGGCTCAAGGGGCGGTCGATCGGTGCGGCTGGAAATCTCGTCATTGCCGGCATCACGACGCTGTCCACCCTGGCCGCCCTCACGATTGGCAGGACGCTCGCGGCGATGCTGCCCGTGAGTCCAGGCGCCGGCGTTGGTGGTGAAATGCTCATTCTTTTCGCCGCCTGGAACATTTTGCGGAACCGCAATAAGGGCGGCGTGCTGGATGCCGGCGCGCCACGTCCCGGCGAATCTGGGGCTGATCGTGCCCCTTTGGGCGAGGTGCTTTTCCTTGCCGGGACACTTTCGATCAACAATATCGCCGCCGGTTTCCTGGGTGGAATTGGCGAGTTGCCCAGGGCTTCGTCGGGGATCGCAGTTTTCGTTCTCAGTGTATTTCTGCTGTCCCTGGGGCTGGCGATTGGCGGCCGCTGGGGAAGCTATGGCAGGTTGTCATCTCCCCTTCGGCATTCCGCGTTCGGTGACTGGGTTCTTGCGTTCGCGGGGGTCATTATGGCGAGCCGGTCCCTCAGCTGATACCGGTCCGCCCGAGGCAAAATACAAACCCGGGAAAACCGGTGATCTGATGGGCGCACCCGGCGAGATTCGAACTCGCTACCTCTGCCATCGGTAGGGCGGCGCTCTTTCCAAGAAAACTTCTTGGGGTGGCACAACCGTTGGCGCAGCTCGGCAAGTTTGATCGGCGTTAGGACGATTATCCGCCCCCCTAGATCGCCAGGCTGAAGCCGCCCGAGATGCGGAGCGTTTCGCCGGTGACGAAGGCGGCCTGTTCGGACACCAGATAGAGCATCGTGTCGACGATATCCTGCTCCGTCCCGTCGCGCTTCACGATCTGCTGGTTTTTCACGAAATCGATCGTGGCCTGCGACAGCTCGCTGCGGTTGGTGTCGGTCAGGATCAGGCCCGGCGAGATGGCGTTGACGCGGATGCCGTCGGGCCCGAACTCACGCGCCGAGGTCATCGTTAAGCCGGCGACGGCGAGCTTGGAGACGCCGTAGGCGGTCACGCAGCCATAGGCAGCGGTCGAGGCGATATTGACGATCGCCGCGCCGGGCCGTCTGGCCATGGCGGGGCGTGCGGCAAGGGTGCAGACGATCACCCCCATCACGTTCACATCGAACAGCCGGCGCAGCTTGGCGATGCCGGATTTCGCCATCGGTTCGTTATAGGAGGCCGAATGGAGACCGGCATTGTTGATCAGAATGTCGATGCCGCCGAGACGCCCGGCGATATCCGCCACCATGGCGCCGACCTGGGCCTCGTCCGTGACGTCGCAGGCCGCGGCGCTCGCCTTGCCGCCGGCCGCCTGGATTTCCGCCGCCGCCGCCTCGCCTGCCGCCGCGTCGATATCGGCCAGCACGACATGGGCGCCGCGCGCCG
>CAZNNJ010000685.1:0-2604 GCA_964574305.1 uncultured Rhodospirillales bacterium
CCTTCCCGAAGGTCGCCCGGGTAGGTTCCGCCGCGCCGCGCCCGGCGAGGCGGGCTAGGCCAGGGATTCCCCCGCCGTAGACTTCGAGATCGATCGGGTGGGGCAGGGCGGCCGTGGTTGGCTGGCGCATGGCCAGCACGGGGGTGGTCGAACGGTTCTGCCGGCGGTCGTGCGCGGCGGCGGCCGTACCGTGATTGCGCCCCGACATGGCCGCGATCATCTCCGGCACCGTGATGTCCTTTGTCGACGCGTCGCGGGTTATCCGGCCGTCACGCAGCACGGAAACACGATGGCAGACGGCCAGCACATCGTTCAGGCGATGGCTGACATAGATGACCGCGGTACCTTGCGCGGCTTTCTCCGCCAGGATCGCATGCAGCCGCTCGGCCTGCGGCGCTGTCAGCGCCGCGGTCGGCTCGTCGAGGATCAGCAGTCGGCTGGGCTGGGCGATCGCCTTGGCGAATTCCAGCAGCTGCCGTTCGGACAGCGATAGCGCCGCGACCGGCGTATCCGGGCTCACCCTGTCCAGCCCGACGAGCGCCAGCAACGCAGTGCTTCTGGCTTTTGCCTCGGCCATATCGACGACACCTGAGCGCGACGGCAGCCGGCGGAGCAGCAGATTGTCCGACACGTCGAGCGTATCGATCAAGCTGAGCTCCTGGCTGGCCACGGCGATACCGGCGGCGGTGGAGTCGCGCGGGCGGCGCGGGCTGTAAGCGGCGCCGTCGAGCAGGAGGTGGCCGGCGTCCCGCCGCAGGACGCCGGTGACGATATTGATCAGCGTGGATTTGCCCGCGCCATTTTCACCGACCAGCCCGCGAATCTCGCCGGGCGCGATCGACAGCGAGACATCGGTCAGCACCGGCACGGCGAAAGCCTTGCCCAATCCCCTGATCTCGAGCCGCGCCTCCATCCGGCTAGCCTCGCCCTGCCAGGGCGGCGCCGTCGATGAGATCGACCGGCGTCATCCGGTCGGGAAAATCCTTGCCGCCGGCCAGCGCCTGCAGCGCATATTCGATGCCGAAAACCGCAAGCTCGTCGCCATGCTGATCGGCGGTCGCCGTCACCGCGCCGGAGATGAGCAAGGGGCGGATTGCCGAGATATTGTCGAAACCGGTGACCTTGACCTGTGGCCTGCGGCCGGATCGGCCAACGGCGGCGGCGGCGCCCAATGCCATGGCGTCGTTGGCGCACATGACCGCCTTCAGGTCCGGGTAGCGGATGAGGATCGCCGATGTCAGCGAGTCGGCTTTCGTCTGGTCCCATTCGCCGCTTTGCACGGTCACGACCTCCAGCCCCACGCGGTGCGCGGCGTCCAGCAGCCCGTTGCGGCGCTGGATCGAATTGTCGGCGGTGGTGACACCTTCCAGCACTGCGACCTGGTCGCCGCTTTTCAGCTGCGCGGCCAGCACCGCCCCGACCTGCGCCGCCCCGGCGCGATTGTCCGGGCCGACGAAAGGAATGTGGGCCGCATATTGGCCGAGAACCGACGGATCGAGGCGGTTGTCGATATTGACCACGAACAAGCCGGCGCGCCGCGCCCGCACCACAGCCGGCACGATGGCCTTGGAGTCGGCCGGCGCGATGACCAGCGCGTCGGCTCCGGACACGATCATCTGGTCGACGATCGCCACCTGCGCCGCCAGATCGCTGTCGTTGGCGATTCCATTGACCAGAAGCCGGTAGCGGTCGGCATGCTGACGCTGGTGCTGCCGTGCGCCGGCAGCCATCGTGACGAAGAACTCGTTGGCCAGAGACTTCATCACCAGGGCGATCTTCGGTGGCCGGGGCGCACCTGCCGGTCCCCGGTCGCACGCGGCCAACGCCGCCACGAAACCGCCGCTTATCGCTGTCAGGAAGGCCCGCCGGTTCATGCTCGCCAATGTCGAATCAATATCCAGAAACCCATGACCTACAGTGGCGGAATATTCTTCGTCTTGTCGAACATCCGCAGCGGTCGGACGAAGCTGCTGTCCTTCCAGCAGACCGTGCGCCACAGGGTCGGCGCGGCGCCGGGCATCGGATGGGCACTGTCGGCGCGCCAGACCGTGCCCCAGCGTGGGTTCTGGGTGACGACGACGCGCACGATCCGGTCGCCCAGGATGGCGGCCGATTTCCTGGCGCGTTCGGCGCATCCATCGGCGACGGCGTCGTTCTTGCCGCTGATCACGGTTTCTTCCTTCTGCGGGATGTCGGCCGGCTTGTTGACCACGGTCAGGACCAGTTTCCCGGGCGGCTGTGCGTCATTCGAACGCGCGGTCAGAATGCCGTGCAGGCTGGCATGCTGGCCATCCCTCAGCTTCATGTCGCTGCCGATGAAGATGACCGCGCCGGTTTTTTCCTCGGGCTGATCCTTCCCCTGGGCATCCTTGAGGCAGGGCGGCTTGTCGAAAGCGATCACGGGATAAGGTGGGGCGCCTTTGTCGGGTGGACCGCGCAGCGCGATGGTGCCGCTCACCGCCACCGCATCGCCGCCCTTGATACAGTCGCCGGCATAACCCGTGCTCGGCAGCACGATCGCGAACAGCCCTCCCGGAACAGAGAATCTGCCCACCCCCGGGTTACCCCCCCGCTTGGACGCCCCGTACCGCCCCTCCCCCCACC